>JBEAUN010000093.1:0-8002 GCA_041161415.1 Pseudomonadota bacterium
GATATTGTCATCACTCCACATGCGCTGGCGCCCGTTATGGATGGTGCGCGCCCTTCCGACGTTGATTTTCTGCGTACCGGGGTGTTTAACCTAGGTTTCATCGGACTGAAGGCATCAGACCAGTCAAGAGCGATGCTTGACTGGTGGGAATCGCGATGTCTAGGTATGGGATTCAACGACCCGGCATTTGGTACGTTTGTTGATCAGAAATGGATGAACTTGGTGCCCTGTTATTTTTCCTCTGTCCGAATCTTGCGTCATCCGGGGTGCAACGTTGCGTACTGGAATCTTCATGAGCGCGATATCGAAGATCTTGGCGCCGGCAGGTACCAGGTAAATGGCGAGGATTTGGTTTGTTTTCATTTCAGCGGACTGGTGCCAACCAATCCGACAGCTTTATCAAAGTATCAAAATCGCCATGAATTAATCGCCGGTTCGGTCATAAGCGAACTCGTGCGAGACTATTGCGCCAGACTTTTCGAGTTGGGGCATGCTCGTTATGCCGCTTTTCCTTACGGTTTTGGAGTGCTCGACGATGGTACGCCTGTTAATCCAACGATGCGCCGCGCCCTACTGGTCGTACCGTATGAAGAACAGAATCCATTTGGCGCTGCATCACGTTTGCAGCGAGAGTTGCTTGATGCGGGCATCGCTGTAAAAAATGGCGGCGTGTTGGCCAAGCCAAGGAACACGCTCAATTTTGACGAGCGTGATTTCAGGGTGCGAATGTTCAACAGTATTTTGCGAGTCATCCACCGAGTAGTAGGTCTAAGCCGGTTGTTGTCTTTACTACAGTATGCAGCCTTGCTCAATCGAGAAGCGAATTTGCCGGCGGTCCTGCTTAGGAAGCCAATTAACCTCCTACACAAGTTGCATCGTTGAATGCAGAGTTTCCACGCTGAACACTCGCACTGGATTGGGTTTCAGGCCAAACAGCCTTGAAAATTTTGCAGCCTGTACTTTCGCATGAACATCAAAATCGGTATTGATGCCATGGGTTTGCGTCATAACCCATCCGGCATCGGACACTACACGCATCGCTTGTTGGAGCCGCTGTGTCGTGCCCATCCGGACGCCAAGTTTGTTCTCTACAGCAATGACGATATCGTTTTCCCCGTTTATGACAATGTCGTGTGTCGTGTTTCACGCCCCAAGCGAAAAGCGCCTCTCTGGCAGAATACCCAGTTACGCAGGCAATTGGTCGAGGATAAGGTCGATGTTTTTTGGGGTGCCAATGGTTTGCTGCCTCTGGGGTTGAGCAAACACTTGGCGAAGGTGCTGACTGTGCATGATTTTGCTTACCACTTCGCGCCGGGTACGCAATCACTGTCAGATCGGTTTGGCCGGCGCATATTTCAGGGGGTGTCGATTAGAATCGCTGATCGTGTGCTGGCGGTATCGATGGCCACTGCGGCGGATCTGGTCATGCTTTCCGGGCGATCGGCCGACTTGATTATTCCGCCCCCTGTCGGGCCGCAGTTTGCACGACTCGGTTCAGCTGAACAGGCATTCATCCGGGCCCAATTCAATTTGCCCGAGCGCTTTATGCTGCTGGTTTCAACGCTTGAGCCGCGCAAAAATATTGAATATTTTGTGCGTGCTTATCTGGATAGGCGCAGCGCTGGCTGCGCGTTGCCCGATCTGGTGGTGGTGGGGGCTCAGGGCTGGCTCAATGCAGGCATTGAGCGCATGCTTGAACAGGGGACGCACGCCGGTGCCATCCACCGGCTCGGGTATGTCAGCGATGGCGATCTGCGCGCGCTCTACGCGGCATGCGAGTCATTTTGCATGCCCTCGATCTACGAAGGATTCGGTATGCCCTTGCTTGAGGCCCAGCGCTGTGGGGTTCCCGTTTTGCATGGTGACCATCCATCGATGAGTGAAGCCTCCGGAGGTTTGGGCGTGACCTCGGGCACCAGTTTTTCAGCGCTTTGCGATTTGCTCACACGATACGCTCGAGGCGAGTGCCCCCTTATTTGCCGCTTGCCCCAAGACTTTCCCCCTTCGGCGGAATATTGGAGCGCCCTCCTGTGGGATACTCTGATCGCCGCTTGGCGTGACAAGACCCCCCGAAAGCCATAAGTTAGAGGTTGCCCAGATCAAACATTTTTTCGGCCAGCTAACCCAGATCTAAACGTGTCGATCAACCCAGCGTCCGCCCTTGCCAATCATCCGCTCAGTTCATTGCGCTTGCGTGCCGTGATTTGGCGTTTGCGCCAGCGTAATGGCATTTACTTTCGTAATTTGGCTAAGCGGCCCTTGCCCTTGTCGAAGATCATTGAAGGGGGGGTGGTGTTTGATTTCCGGACCAGTCAATACATCCACTTTGGCGATCTGATGTTTTTTTTCCCGCTGATGTTCGTGCTTGCTGCCCGAACACGCGTGAGCTGCATCGCCGCGCCGATCCATCAGGATTTTCTCGCGTTTCTACTTGAGGGATATCCCGGTATCAGTCTCATAAAAGCGCAGCCCGGGAATGATGAAATTCGCGCAGGGTCACATGGCCTGGTCATTACTTCGCCCTATTTGTTGGGCCTCAATGTTCAGGCCTGGGATGGGGTGCCCGTCATTGGCGTAGGGCTTGCGGATGAGCCGGTAGATGAGCGTTATCCGGAATATCTGGCCCACGCTTGCCTTGATTTTTGCGGGGTTGGCATCACCACCGGGGAGGTTCGCGCGCTCACGCTGGATTGGTGTCAGGCCATACGTAGGAAGGCCGAGCAGCACGCCGCTAATTTGGATCTGGGGCTTGGCTCTGAAAATCTATGGCTGGCACCCTATCTGGGAAGCGGTCGCTTTCGCGATATGTTCCAGTGCAAGAAAGCCGGATTGCTGGAATACGCAGGGGCGCTCGCCCAAAAAAAACGGGCCTCAATTATACTGGCCGGCAGTGATAGCGACCCGGCTGTAGTGCTGGATGATGTTCAGCTCATAGACAAGCGCGGTATCAAAATCGTTGATGCGATGTGCTTGGCCGCTAGCCCAAAAATTCTCGAAGGTGTTGGCTTTGATGGCTTCTGGATGCATTTCTTCGATATTCTCGGCAAGCCTTATGCGGTGCGGTTCCGTGGGCGCTATACCTGGGCAGCGCGTCAGCTGCACTACCAATCCATCAACGTGAGCTTTTGTTACTTTACTGAACGTCACTACCTTTGATGCTGAATGCATCCACTCACCAGCCCGTGCTCATCACCGGCGCCACCCAACAAATCGGCGCATTCCTCATCCGCCATGCCAATGCCCATGGCATACCCCTGATCCTGGTGAGCCGCACGCCACCTGCCAGCGGTCAGGCGGGCGCGCGTTGGCATGTGGCCGATATCTCGCAAGGCGATAAGCTGCCCGCTGCCGAGGCACTCATCCACTTGGCGCCGCTTCGTTTGCTGCCGGCGCTGTTGCCGGCTTTCATCGATCAGGGCGGGCGTCGGGTGATTGCGTTGAGCACGGCCAGTCGCCATTCCAAGGCAGCCTCGCCCAATGCCGCGGAGCGTGCATTTGCCGCGCGGGTGTTTGCGGTTGAGCAACAAGTCGCACAGCTGTGCGAGTCGCGGGGGGTGGCCTGGACCTTGTTCCGGCCGACGCTGATCTACGGCGCGAACCATGACCGCAATATTGCGCTGATCACCCGGGTGGTGCGGTTGCTTGGGTTTTTCCCCTTGTTGGGGGCGGCCCGTGGGTTGCGTCAGCCGGTGCATGCTGAAGACCTGGCGGCAGCGTGCATGATCGCAATCGATAACCCGGCCACCTTCAACAAGGCCTATGACCTGCCAGGCGGTGAGACCTTGCCCTATCGCGAGATGGTGGCGCGCATTTTTGCTTCGCAGGGTCAGCGGCCACGCTTCATTCATCTGCCGATCTGTTTTTTTGCGGCTGCCTTGCGGCTGCTGTCCTGTCTGCCGCGATATCGAGATTTCAATCCGGAAATGGCAAAGCGCATGAATCAGGATCTGGTGTTTGATTCTCAAGCGGCGCGAGAGGATTTTGCCTGGGCTCCCCGGGGCTTTCTGCCGCCTGGGCCAAAGGACGCGGCGTGATGGTGTGGTTGATGCTCGCCGTGGGCGCCGTGGTCAGTTTTGGTGTGATCGCCTGGATGCTGCGCTCGGGGCGCGTGGGGGCGATTGATTTGCCCAACGAGCGCTCCTTGCATACCCATGCCGTGCCGCGCAGCGGCGGGCTGGGGGTGTTGGCCGGGCTGTCATGGGTGTTTTTTGTGCACTTCCCGATTTTCTGGCCGCTGGCGGTGGCGATCATGGCGGTGGCCGCGGTGTCCTGGCTGGATGATCGTCACCCCTTGCCTGCCCGGGTGCGCTTTGCCACGCATCTTTTGGCGGCGATTTGGCTGGCGGGGTGCGGCGTCTTTTTTGAAGCGCCGTGGTGGGTCATGGGGCTGATGGTGCTGGGGGTAGTGTGGCTCACCAATCTTTATAACTTCATGGATGGCTCGGATGGGCTGGCCGGGGGCATGGCTCTATTTGGTTTCGGTGCCTATGGCCTGGCCGCCTGGCTTGCGGGCAGCCTGCCGATGGCCGCGCTTTGCTTGGCGGTGGCGGGCGCGGCGGCAGGGTTTTTAGTGTTCAATTTCCATCCGGCGCGGATTTTCATGGGGGATGTCGGCGCTATTCCCTTGGGATTTTTAGCGGGCGCGCTGGGGCTCATGGGGGTGCGTGACGGCCTCTGGCATTTGCCTTTTATGCTGTTGGTATTCTCGCCTTTCATCATGGATGCCAGCGTCACGCTGGCTCGTCGCGCCTGGCGGCGCGAGACGCTCTGGCAGGCGCATCGCGAGCATTATTATCAACGCCTCATTCAAAGCGGCTGGGGCCATGCGCGTACCGCTTGGGCGGTGTATATGCTGATGCTGGCGGTGGCAGCTTGCGCGGTGTCGGCCCGCACCGCGCCGCTTAATGTGTGGGTCGGGATATTACTTGGCTGGGCTGGCGTGTATGCCTTGTTGGGCAGCCTGATTGATCGACGCTGGCGAAACCATCAAAATTTGGGGCGATGATGCCGAACATGTCTGCAGTGCGCTCGTTTTTGGTCTTCGCCTTCGATGCGCTGGCGGTGAGCCTGACGTGGTATGGCGCGTATTTGTTGCGATTCAATTTCGATATTCCGACAGACTATGCGCGCAATCTGATCGAAAGCCTGCCGGTGGCGCTCTTGGTGCAGCTCGTGTTGTTCCGGGTGTTCGGGCTTTATCGGGGCATCTGGCAGTTTGCCAGCCTGCCCGATCTGATGCGCATCATCAAAGCGGTCGGCGCCTCGATCCCAGCGATGATGGCGGCTTTGTTTTTCTTGCGCACCGATCTGTCGGTGCCGCGCTCGGTGGTGCTCATTCAGCCCATGATTTTGCTGTTGTTGATGGGTGGCGGGCGCTTTGCCTGGCGGGCCTGGCGGGAGCATCGGGTTTACGGTGCCCTGCGCGCGCAAGGCAAGCCGGTGCTGGTGCTGGGCGCGGGCGAGGCGGCCGCCAGCTTGCTGCGCGAGTTATCTCATAGCGCGGAGTGGCGGGTGGTGGGCTTGCTGGATGACGACCCGGGGAAACACGCGCTCACGTTGCATGGCGTGAAGGTGATGGGGCCCATTGATGCGCTTGACCACTGGGCGCGAAAGCTCTCTGCCCAACATGCCATCATCGCCATGCCCTCCAGCGCGCATGAGGAGCGCAAGCGCGCAGCCAGCCTGTGTGTGCGGGCGGGCATCAAGGCGCTCACTGTGCCTTCTTTTGATGATCTCATCAGTGGCCGCATCACAGTGGCGAGCGTGCGTAATGTCGAGGTGGAAGATCTCCTCGGGCGCGATCCGGTGTGGATCGACACGCCGGCCTTGAATGGCTTTCTGCGCGATCGTTGCGTCATGGTCACAGGCGCGGGGGGCTCGATCGGCTCGGAGCTTTGTCGGCAGATTGCGCGTTTTGCGCCGGCGCAGATCATTGCTTTTGAGCAAAACGAATTCGCGCTTTATCGGCTCCAGGAAGAATTCAACGAGCATTTTCCGGAGATCACGCTGGTGTGTCTGGCGGGTGACGTGAAGGATACGCTGCGGGTGGAGAGTGTGCTGCGCACCCATGCGCCGGCGGTGGTGTTTCATGCAGCGGCCTATAAGCATGTGCCGCTCATGGAAGAGCACAACGCCTGGGAAGCGGTGCGCAACAATGTCTGGGGCACGCTGGTGGTGGCCCGCGCGGCGGCCGCCTGTGGGGTGGGCAAGCTGGTGCTGGTGTCCACCGACAAAGCGGTGAATCCGACCAATGTCATGGGCGCGACCAAGCGGCTGGCGGAAAAGGTGTGTCTGGCCGTGGGCGCCTCAGGCGGCACTCAGATCGAGATGGTGCGCTTTGGCAATGTGCTGGGCAGTGCCGGCAGTGTGATTCCGAAATTCCAGGAGCAGATCGCACGCGGCGGGCCGGTCACGGTCACGCACCCCGACATCACCCGCTATTTCATGTCGATTCCCGAAGCTGCACAGCTGGTGCTGCAGGCCGGCGTGATGGGCGAGGGTGGGACGATTTTCGTGCTTGAGATGGGCGAGCCGGTGCGAATTGCCGATCTGGCGCGTGACATGATTCGCTTAAGCGGCGCTTCTGAACATGACATCAAGATTCTCTACACGGGGCTGCGCCCGGGCGAGAAGCTTTATGAAGAGCTGCTGGCCGACCGTGAACACACGCTGGCCACGCCCCACCCGAAACTTCGAGTGGCCCGTTCCCGCCCGGTGGAAGAGGGCTGGCTGGAGGATCTCGTGAGCTGGTTGCGCCAAAATCGCATCCCGCCGGATATCGAAGTGCGCCGGGATTTGCGCCGCTGGGTGCCGGAATACGAGCCGGCGACGCATGCGGAATTGCGGGTGATTGACGGCGGGCATTAGTGCTATCGATGCGGGCCGTCAGGCGCGGCATCTTCGGATAGCTTATAGGAATTTGATCGTATTCCAACTGACGCCGTAGCTACCGCTCGTTTGACCTATCACCTGGAAAATCGACTTGCCCTCTAACTGCTGCGCCAGCTCCGTGCTGCGCAGCCCACTTACCTGAAGGCTGAAAGAGCCATCGTTGTTGTTGGTGAAGACGATAGTGGCGCCATCATAGGTCCACCCGCTTCCTGCCGGCTGCCATAAAGCGGGTGGGCTGATGGATGCGGCGCTCACATTCTGGCCATTAGTCGCCTGGCCCAGTTGTCTGGCCCCCATCGCCAGTGAGTGAAGCCCGGTCAAGAATTCCGTGGCCTTGGCGCCTGTGTTGCCGATGTTGTAGAGCATCAATGCGCCGGCAATGACCAAGGCCGCCAGGCCTACAAAGGCGATAAATTCGAGAATTGTTACCCCAAGTTGTCGCTTCATGTGCTTTAGGTGATTCATTGCATTTTGCTGCGGGCTCAGAGGCGTATGCCCTCATCCACATTAAGCAGTGGCAGTCATTGCACTGGTGTATCCCGATGCCTCTGAATTTCGGGAAATACCGTTGCTCGCATCTCGACTGTCGTGCTCGCAGGCCGCGGGGCGTTTGCTTTCAGAGAGAGGGGGCTCGCCATGAATCGATATGGCCCTGCAAACGTGCTTGCGCTGCTAAGCCTCACACCTTGCTATAAATCTGTGCCCCACCCTTGACGAATTCCACCGCCTTCACTTCCATGCCCTTTTGCAGCGCAGCCTGCTCATCCACCCCTTGGGCGGCTGCAAAATCACGCACATCCTGGGTGATCTTCATCGAGCAGAAATGCGGCCCACACATCGAGCAGAAATGCGCCACCTTGGCGCCTTGCTGCGGCAGGGTTTCATCATGGAAAGCGCGGGCGCGATCGGGGTCGAGGCCAAGATTGAATTGATCTTCCCAGCGGAATTCAAAGCGCGCCTTGGAGAGTGCGTTGTCACGAATCTGCGCGCCCGGATGGCCCTTGGCGAGATCTGCCGCATGGGCCGCGATCTTGTAGGCGATGATGCCTTCCTTGACATCATTCTTGTCGGGCAATCCGAGGTGCTCCTTGGGCGTCACATAGCACAGCAT
>JBEAUN010000286.1:0-13204 GCA_041161415.1 Pseudomonadota bacterium
AAGGCGCACTTAGCCAAGCTCGTTAAGGATGGCCAGTTGGTCAAACAGGGTGTCGGTCGCGGCACTTGGTATGTGGCCGCAGGTTAGGGCATCTGCGGCATCCCGGGAAAATCTACGCGGATGATGGTTCCTTGTTCCGCGTGGATGTCTCATTCGGAGAGGCCATTCATCCGACGTGTGATCTTCGCGAATTGCTCTTCGAAGATTTTGTCGTGGATTGCGCGCCGACACTGCCGCCCGCCAGACGTTCGCCCGTGATCCCGGAGTGAGCTTCCCCCGCCTTTTCGTCTTCCAACGGGCGGGGCTCATGCTACCTCTTTTTCCTCGCGTTGAGAGGTCAGCCATTCCTTTAAGAACGGTATTGGCGCCTTGTATCCGAGGGTCGAATGCAGCCGTTGCCGGTTGTAGAACACCTCGATGTACTCGAACGCCGTGGCCGTCATCTCGGCCCGCGTTGCAAAGCGTTGGCCATGCACCCGCTCGTTCTTGAAACTGTTGAACCAGCTCTCGGTGGGGGCATTGTCCCAGCAATTTCCTTTTCGGCTCATCGAGCCCACCATGCCGTAGTCCCGGAGCATGGTCTGGAATGTGTAACTGGCGTATTGACTACCTCGGTCGGAATGGTGAATCAGGCCTGCTGCCGGCTTTCGGCGGAACCAGGCCATGGTCAAGGCATCGGCCACGATATCGGCCTTCATCCGCGGCTTCAGAGACCAGCCCACCACTTCGCGGTTGAACAGATCGAGCACAATCGCAAAATACAGCCAGCCCTCGTCCGTCTGCAGGTAAGTGATATCCGAGGTCCAGACCTGATTCGGTGCCGTGGGCGTGAAATTGCGCCCAAGCAGGTTCTCCGATACCAGCAGGCCGTGTTTCGAGTCGGGCGTCACCTTGTAGCGCCGCTTGTGGCGCGCACGAACGCCGTGGTCTCGAATCAGTCGCTCCACCCTTTCCTCGCTCGCTTTGATGCCGCGTTTGCGCAGCTCACGCACCATCCGGGGACTGCCATAGGCGCCCTTGTGTTCGGCATGAATGGAGCGGATCAGCGCCAATAGGTGTTTAACCCCACATCACCTGCAAATAGCACCACATTGCGTGGCTGATTCTCGTCATGCAGTCTTTCGTGTGTGGTGTGGGGATGGTATCTCATCCAAGATATTTCTCAATCGGTTTTCCAACAGAACTGAACCTGGGCTCGGCTCGGCGAAGCCGAACGAGCCAGGAGGCAAGCGAGCGAAGGGGAGCGCGGCAGGTACGGAGTGCTGGTGCCACAATTTGCGCTTTTCAGATAAACCCTATGGATTTAAGCTTGGCAAAAAGAACCTGAAAATTCGAGAATTTGGTGGCGTCAAACTCAGCGGCTGCATTGGCGAACGCGATCTTCTGCTTCGGAGTGCCGTCGATCTCGAACACCGTTGATCCGGCGACAACTGGTGTGAGGGGGAGACCGCATGTCTTCAACACATCGTCGGCGAAATAATGTTCTATTGACATAAAGCTGTGAATCGGCTTTTTACTATTGACGAAGTCGGAACGGTGCGGGAGGACCGGAAGCAACAATGCGTGCACACTCTTTCCGACATGGCGTTTATGTTCAGCATCAATGCCGGCGCTAAAGACGTGCTTATTTAGGCCCGCGAAGCTTTCGTAACCAGCCCTGTCAAAGTCAAATATTCCGCACAATGGCCGGTCAGTTACGGCTGAGAGAAATTCCAGGGTTCGACGCAGCATGCCTGCTCCACCAGACCTTTTCTCCTCATCTGGCTCAACTCCGCAAGGCACTACGTCAAACGGCATCGCTTCGTCTGGCTTCAGTTTTAACCATGCACTCGCTATCAACTGGGAGTCGGACTTTCCTTCAAACAAGAGAATTGGCTTTGATGTCGCAGGGATTGCCATGAGGATTTGCTCATGGAATGCCTTGGTTTTGGAGAAGGCGTCGAAAGCCTCTTGAAACTCAGAGTATGACTCCGATGGGATGCGCGCAGCACCTGGCAGCTCAATGATCTCGAAGCCATCGCCTCCTAGTTTGTTCTCCAATCCGATGGCGACCATCGGTGCATGCGCGCTAAGGATGAACTGGACCTTTGGGAACAGAGCTATCAGCTCAGGTAGAACGCGGTACTGGAGGCCGACGTGCAGGTGCATGTCGGCTTCATCAATCACAACAAGTCCCTCGATGTCGCCTAGTGAGTTAAAAGCCATGCTAGAAAGATCGGCATCTCGGACAATTGATGCGAACAGGCAAAACAGTGCGCTCTCGCCAGCGGACAGACTCATCAAATCCTTAATGACCCTGATCGGCTTGCCTTCCCTCACCACGGTTGCATTGATGATGCGCGACTTTCGGTCACCAATTCCAAGGGATAACGTATCGGTGTCCCTCTCGCAGAGAACCTTCCTCAAGACCTCTTGCACCGAGGCGAATACGACATGAGCTTTCCCTGGGGTCTTAATTCTCACAGGTACAAGTTGATTTCCTTGCGGCGAAATGGAGCCTTCTGGCGTTGGAATGGCCATGGGGAGCATGGCGTCTTGATGTTCTCCGACCATCATGTCGAATATGACTGAATTCAGCCAGTCGAGAGTTGGCTTTAACCGATTCCTTGAGAAGATTCGGCGGGCGGTTTTCCCCTTCATCCTTTCCGGCTCGGGCAGCTTCAAGTCTGAAGAGAGATCAGCGATATTCAGCCAATCGGGTGGTTCGAACCGATCCGCCGGGAAGTAAAGCAAGCAAGTCTTATCAAGCATCTCTTCCATGCGGCGAGCGTCAGTAAGATCACCCATATTCAGACTGAAGGCGCTAGTCTCATGGACTGGAAACTGGTCCCAAGCGGGATCCAGCGCCTGCATGTGGCTCTGATCGGGATATTCGCTCCTGGGCCGGTTGAGCTGCCATTCGGTAAGAACCACGCCCTTGTCGAAAGTCAGGCGCGCAAAATAGAACTCCGCAGCACCGTTTATGGCGAGCGGCGAGCGAATTCGATAAACCCGTCCCTTCTCAACCTCGATGTCGTCGAACACATGCTGCTTCATGCCGACTATGGCGTTGACAACGAACGAGATTACGGTGGACTTGCCACTGCCATTTTTACCAACCAGCAACACCGGCTTTGGCTGATCGCCTTGGAAGGGGAGCGCGACATCGAAGCTTTCGATTGGCCCAGTATTCTTCAATGTCACAGTCCGCAGATACATCTGTCGCCAATCCTTCTCAATAACCTGAATTTTCGTTGACCTTATCCGAGCACTATCCGGATAGCAAACCACCGTTTTCGGTACGCATACCACCTTTCAGAAAGACTTTGCTTGGTCGTTACGCCGTAACATTCAACCGGCTTGAATGTAGCGATCGAACGCCTCATTGCTCATGTTCGCCGAGGCTGCCTTGTCTGCCTCCAGAATCAATCGTTCTAGGATTTGCCGCTTCGTTACGCCGTAATGGCTGGCCAGCCTGGCCAAGGCACAACTGGTTGCGGTCGTGAGCCAAGTGTTGAGCCGCTGCTCACCGTTATCGCCAGCGAATGGTCGGCCCGGTAGGCACGCTGTCGTTCAGCATTGGATTTAGCCATATAGGGGTCGTCTCAGAAAACGGAAAATAAAGCACGCTAAGCCGGTTGCAGCGGTCTGAGCGGCCTGAACTTGCCAGCGCCGATCTTGGCGCTGCTGCGCCACAGGTAATCTCCGGTCAGGTTGATGTGCTCCCAGCCCAACGGCGACAGGTACTGCAAGAGCGCGGCATCGACGGCATGGCCGTGGCCACGCAAGGCGTTCGCGGCCCGTTCCAGATAGACCGTGTTCCACAGCACGATGGCCGCTGTAACCAGATTGAGGCCGCTGGCCCGGTAGCGCTGCTGCTCGAAACTGCGGTCGCGGATTTCACCGAGGCGGTTGAAGAACACGGCACGGGCCAGCGCGTTGCGAGCTTCGCCCTTGTTCAGCCCGGCATGCACGCGGCGGCGCAGCTCCACGCTTTGCAGCCAGTCGAGGATGAACAGCGTGCGCTCGATGCGGCCCAACTCGCGCAGGGCGACGGCCAGACCATTCTGGCGCGGATAGCTGCCGAGCTTGCGCAGCATCAGCGAGGCCGTCACCGTGCCTTGTTTGATCGACGTGGCCAGCCGCAGGATTTCATCCCAATGGGCGCGGACGTGCTTGATGTTGAGCGTGCCGCCGATCATCGGCTTCAGCCCTTCATAGGCCGCGTCGCCCTTCGGGATGTAGAGCTTGGTATCGCCCAGATCGCGGATGCGCGGCGCGAAACGGAAGCCCAGCAGGTGCATCAGCGCGAAGACGTGATCAGTGAAGCCCGCCGTGTCGGTGTAGTGCTCCTCGATGCGCAAGTCGGACTCGTGGTACAGCAGGCCATCGAGCACATAGGTCGAGTCGCGCACGCCGACATTGACCACCTTGGTGTGGAACGGCGCGTACTGGTCGGAAATGTGGGTGTAGAACGTCCTGCCAGGGCTGCTGCCATATTTCGGATTGATGTGCCCGGTGCTTTCTGCCTTGCTGCTGGTTCGGAAATTCTGGCCGTCTGACGATGACGTGGTGCCGTCACCCCAATGTCCGGCGAAGGGATGCCGAAACTGGGCGTTGACCAGCTCGGCCAGCGCCGTCGAATAGGTTTCATCGCGGGTATGCCAAGCTTGCAGCCAAGCGAGTTTGGCGTAGGTCGTGCCTGGGCATGACTCAGCCATCTTGGTCAGGCCCAGGTTGATCGCGTCGGCCAAGATGGTAGTCAACAGCAGATTTTTGTCCTTGGCCAGGTCACCCGATTTCAGGTGCGTAAAGTGCCGGGTGAAGCCCGTCCACTCATCGACTTCGAGCAGCAATTCTGTGATCTTGACGTGCGGCAGGATCATGGCCGTCTTGTCGATCAGCGCCTGCGCGGTGTCCGGTACCGCAGCATCCAGCGGCGTGATTTTCAGACCCGACTCGGTGATGATGGCATCCGGCAGGTCGTTGGCCACCGCCATCCGGTTGACCGTGGCGAGCTGCGCTTCCAGCAGCTCCAGACGCTCGCTCAGGTACCGGTCGCAGTCGGTGGCCACTGCCAGCGGCAACGCGCTGGACTGCTTGAGGCTGGCGAACTTCTCGGGCGGCACCAGGTAGTCCTCGAAGTCCTTGAACTGGCGCGAACCCTGTACCCAAATGTCGCCAGAGCGCAGCGCGTTCTTCAACTCTGACAGCGCGCACAGCTCGTAATAGCGCCGGTCGATACCGGCGTCGCTCATCACCAGCTTTTCCCAGCGCTTCTTGATGAAAGCGGTCGGTGCATCAGCGGGAACCTTGCGGGCATTGTCGGTGTTCATGCCGCGCAGCACCTCGATGGCGTCGAGCACGTCCTTGGCAGCGGGCGCAGCCCGCAGCTTGAGCACGTCGAGGAATTCCGGCGCGTAGCGGCGCAAGGTGACGTAGCTCTCGCCGATGCGGTACAGGAAATCGAAGTCATCAGGCTGAGCGAGCTTCTGCGCCTCGGTGACGCTCTCGGCGAACGCATCCCAGGACATGACGGCCTCGATGGCGGCGAATGGGTCGCCGCCCGATTGCTTGGCGTCGATCAGTGCCTGGCCGATGCGCCCGTATAGGCGAACCTTGGCGTTGATGGCTTTGCCGGATGACTGAAATTGCTGCTGATGTTTGTTCTTGGCAGCGTTGAACAACTTGCCCAGGATGCGGTCGTGCAGGTCGATGATTTCGTCGGTAACAGTAGCCATGCCCTCGATGGCCTGTGCCACGAGGGTGGCGTAGCGCCGCTGCGGCTCGAACTTGGCCAGGTCGGCGGGCGTCATTTGCCCGCCTTCTCGGGCAATCTTCAGCAGGCGGTTCTGGTGTACCAGCCGCTCGATGCCTGAAGGCAGGTCAAGCGCCTGCCAAGCTTTGAGGCGTTCGATGTGTTCGAGCATGTGCCGAGAATTCGGCTTGGCGGGAGACTGGCGCAGCCAGGCCAGCCAGGTCGTCTTACCGTTGTCGCGGCGTTTCAGCAGGTCGTCGAGGCGGCGGCGATGCACGTCCGCCAGCGGTTCGGCCAAAGCGTCGTAGATACGACGGTTGGCGCGGGTAATCGCTTCAGCACTCGCCCGCTCGATGGCGTTGATGGCAGGCAGAATGACCGACTGCCGCCGCAAGTGCTCAATCAGAGCGTTGGCTAGCACGATGCCCTTGTCGGTCTGCATGGCCAGCTCGGTCAGCAACTGGACTGCCTGCCGGTAGTGGCTCGTCGTGAACGACTGGAAGCCGAACACCGTTTGCAGCTCGACCAAGTGCTCTCGCCGGGTCTGCTCCCGCTGTCCGTATTCATCCCAGCTTTCAACTTTGACCTTGAGCTGGTCGGCGACCAGTTTCAGCAAGGGCGGGAACGGCAGCTCATCGACCCCAAGGATGACGCCAGGAAAGCGCAGGTAGCAGAGCTGCACAGCGAAGCCCAACCGATTAGCCGGGCCGCGCCGCTGCCGGATGATGGAGAGGTCGGTGTCGCTGAACGTGTAATGACGGATCAGATCGTCTTTGGTATCGGGCAATGCCAGCAGACTGTCCCGTTCTGCGGCAGACAGGATTGAACGGCGGGGCATCGCTGGCAGTCTCGTTGGACATTTAGGTGGCTCGGAGTTGCACCGAGCTACCCATCTGGACTACTTGGCCTTGGCCGTCAAATACTCGACTGCTGCCTTGATTTCAGCATCGGAGCAGTTTGAGCATCCCCCTTTGGCAGGCATTCCTTTGAATCCCTGCAATGCGTGCTGAACAAGCGTGGCTCCTCCCTGTCCGATCCGTGGTGACCAAGCGGCCTTGTCACCCAGCTTGGGCGCGCCAGCCGCGCCAGAGGTATGGCAGGCCATGCAAGCAGCGTTGTAGACGGCCTCACCGGAACGACCGGCGGTCGCAGTTGTAGCGCCGGATGCAGGTGCCGCAGTAACGGCAGGCGCTTCGGCCACGGCCACTCCAACCGGTCGAATTCGCTCGATGGTTTCCATCGCCTGCGCCGCCGTCTGGCCATTGTTCATGCGAGTCTGCAAGCTGTAGTAAGCCGCGATATTGGCGATGTCCCGGTCAGACAGCGGCTTGGCCATGGCGTTCATGGTGGGGTTTTGACGGGTCTGCCCATCCCGGTAAGCGCGCAGAGCGCTTTCAAGGTAGCTGCGCTCCTGCCCAGCCAGATGCGGCGTGCCGGGAATCTTGGAAATGCCGTCGGCGTTGTGGCAGGCAAAGCACGCAGCAGCGCGCTTTTTGCCAGCACCGATGTCAGGTGCAGGGCCGCTTTGTGATTGGGCGTGAGCCAGTGACGAGGCCAGCAGCCATGCGGCCAGCCCAATGCGAATCAATGTTTTCATGTGAAATCTCCAAATCAGAGGAAGCTGTTGCGAACCCAGATCACGATGCCGTAAGCGAAGAAGACGGCGATCCACAGGCCCAAAATGGCAACGGCGCCCGTCCCCAGACGGGCCACGCTGCGCTCAGCGGTGTAGAGGCCCTGCACGCGCCCGGAGCGGTACAGCAGGGTGAGATAGAAGCCACCCACCAATCCGCCCACGCCGATGAAGGTGGAGAAGAACAGCAGGGTCGAAGGCCAATCGACATGCACCGTGTAGGTGGTGATGTCGTAGCCAAAGGGCTTGAGGTGGGCGATACGAACGATCTCGCGCCACAGGGCTAGCACCGCCAGCACGCCGAAGCCGCCGAGGACGGGCAGATAGCCGTGCGTTTCGGTCTTCAGACGCTTCATCCAGACCACCATGCCGACCAGTGACAAGGCCAACACCCATCCGACCGGGTGTGCAGTCAGCCCCGAGCCGCTGGGATGGATGAACTGCCAGACCAGCAATGGGATCAGCGAGAGGGAGAAGCCCCAGACCGCCAGCCGCTGGCCCAAAGTTCTTGCGAACTGCCTGTAGGCAGGCTCACGGTCAGCCCGCGTAGCGAAGTAGTGGGCATAGGCGATCAGGAACACACCTACTGCTGGCACTGACAGGCTCATGATGAACACGTAGCGCGGCCATTGGATGGCATGCAGCGCCGAGCCACTGGTGTCCACCACGCCGCCTGGCGCATACCAGTTCATCCATTGCCCTGGCAGCAGCGCCTGATACGACAGCGCATGCATGATGAGCCCGTCCAGGCAGAACAGAGCCAGCGCGACCCAGGCAAAGATGCCGATGTGCCGTTTCGCACCCTCATGGTTGGCGTAGTAGAAGGCGAACCAACTGCAATAGCCCACGATGAGCGTGAAGATGAAGGCAATGGCCCAACGCCCAGACAGCACGTTCGAGGCGTACCACTGCGGGTCGTAGATCACCTGGGTGAACAGCAGCGGTGCTACGCCGAGCACGATGAGCAGCGAGACCCCCACCTTGGCCACCTTGGTCATGGCCATCGACAAGCGCTCCCAGTAAGGCCCTTTGCCGCGCTTATGAAAGCCGTAGATGGCCAGGCTGGCTGCGCCCAGCGTCAGATGCACAAAGGCAATGTGCAAAACCCAGGTGATGATCATCAAGCCCTGGAACAGCACCGGATGCGCGGGAACCCCGGCGGGGTCGCGCATGGTGTTCATGACGGTTCCGATATCCATCGCGTCACTCCTCTTTGGAGGCCACGGTGGTGGCCGGTTTTTGTTGTTCCGCGATCAAGCGATCCACGTCCTTCCCGCTGTTGACCGTAGCGAGGAAATGCGCAATGGCGCGCACTTCGTCTTCGGGCAAGTCAATGCGCGGCATGTAGGGCTGGGTGCCGTGCTTGAGCGGGCCTTGCATGAATGCCGCGATCAAGTCCTCGTCTGTGGCACCGTGGAACTTGTCAGGGATGTTCCGCAGTGGCGTCCTGGGCTCCAGGGAGTGACAGTTCGCACACGCCACCTTGGCCAGCAAGCGACCGACCTCCAAGCGGTTCCCATCGTTCACCACGCGCAAGCGATCCGGCACGAAAGGATGGAGCTTGAGCAGACCGCTTTCGGCGATCTTGTCGACCTCACCCACGATGCCCTTGCCGGGCACGTCACGGGCGATCACCTGATTGCCGTAGATGTACTGCCCAGCCACATAAGGCTTGCGCATCGACTCGCGCATGCGCTCCTCGGGCCAGACGCCCACCACGGCGATGAAAGCGAACAGTGCCACTGCCAGCGACGTGTAGACGCGATGCGGCTTCCACCACGCAAACACCAGCCACAGAGTGGACACCGCGAAAACAGCCACCATGCCCTGTGCGTAGACCGGCAGCAGGTGGGTGTTGAGCATGACGATGGCGTTGTTCGGCAGCGTTTGCAGGTAGTACAGGAACATCATCACCGCGAACAGGCCACCGACCAGCCCGATGGGCGCGAGGAACTTGACCACGCTGCGCCGCAGGTCCAAATCCTTCATGCGGCTGGCGACCATCAAACCCACCACGACAGCCATCACCAGCATCGAACCCGTGCGGGTACCTAGGTGGGCGAAGAAGTTGATGTTGTAGAAAGCGTCGTTGGTCGAGCCCGTCTGGTACCAGTTGTCATGCCCCGGCCACATCATGAAAGACAAGATGCCGACGATCAGCAGCATCGTGGCCCACGACGCGAGGGCGAACGACCAGGTGAGCTTGAGGTGGCTCTTGGCATCCACCTTGCCGATCAGGTAGACCAGCGCATAGACGCCGATCACCTCCACGGTGAAGTACACCCATTCAGCCGCCCAGACCCAAACAAAGTTGTGGATCAGACCGCCAACACCGCGCGGGCTGGCCACCGTGATGGCGTACCAGATGCCGGGGCCTGTGATCGAGCCGATGATGTACGAGAACACCAAGAGAAACATGCCGTACTTCTTGATGAAGTCCATCAACTGCGGCTTGTTCTCCCGGTAGGCTTTGGTTTCCAACAGCGCGAACAAAAATGACGCGCCGACCGACGTGTGGGATGCGACGACGTGAATCACGCCGATGATCCCCATGACCCAGGCTGTACCTATGCCAGGGACATAGAACGTCGGATACATGCCGAGCATGTCCATACGTTTCTCCTTGAATGATGAAGCCGGTCAGGTGTCGAGCTGCCGCAGGCAGCACGCGACATTGACTGGCGTTGAGGTTGTTGGGGATGCGGCCGACTTCGGAGCCGTGGTGGCTCCTTGCGTGTAGCCCACGGCCCACACGATCCAGAGAGCGGCGGTCACGCCAGCCAGAATCAGGCCGCGCCGCGCCCCACGAGGGGAATACCAGCGGCGCATCAGACACCTCCCCGCGCAGTGAGGTGTGTGGCCAGCCATGCCACTAGCGCGAGGGTCGCGCCGATGTTGATGTGCGTCATCAGACGCAACACTTTGAAGGTTGAATTCATGTTCTTCTCCGAGACCGATTGAAGTGGCCTGATCCCCCGCATGCAGCGGCGAACAGGCGCGAGCGAACACCGATGGGCTGCGATCAGCCCGGTGTTCGAGTCAAACCAAGGTCAGGAGAAGGCGGGCGGTGCCCGCGTGGGGTGCGCGTCTCGGATGAAGCGCTTGAAGATGGTGGTACCGCCTGAGCCAAGAGCCAGGCGATCCGACGATGCAGGTACGAAGTCCCAGCTGACAGGCGCTGTAGGGACAAACGGCGAATGCTGTTGCAACAGGCAGTAGCCACAGTGGCTGTCTGCCATTGCGGGCGCTTCTGGGGTCTGTTTTCCGTTCAGGTCAACGGCTATCCGTTTTGTGCCCTGGGCACTGCACACTTCAATCCAGGCGAAGCCTTGCGAAGTGGCCAGCAATTTGGAGATTGAAGGAGCGAAGGCGCCAAAGACCATCGCACACAGCGCGAGCCATGCCAGTCGTCGATGAAGCCATCCGCCAGCGCGCATCGGTCAGCCGTCCGTTCCAGTCAGAGCGGCCACGGTGCGATCTTTCAAGACCAGCAGCTTTTGCACCTTGCTGCCCAAGCTCATCAGTTGCAGCATGGATTCAGGCGACAGGCGCTGAAGTTCGTCGAACCAGTTGTTGGCCAACTCGGCCAATTCATACATCTCGCGCATGCGGGCCAGGGCATAGCGTTCCGATTCGGCTGCGGATGGATCGAGCAAGGCTTGTCGCAACATGGTCAACGTCGGCTCGACCTCGCGCCGACGTCTTTCGGCAGCGACCGCCTTGAAGATATCCCACACGCTACCCAGCGTGCCGTAATACTCCCGTCGATCCCCCGGCTTGCGCGTCAGCTTGACCAGTTGCCACGCCTCCAACTCCTTGAGGCTGATGCTGACGTTCGAGCGCGAAATGCCCAAGGCATCTCCGATGTCCTCAGCATTGAGCGGACTTTCGGAAACCAGCAGGAGCGCATAGACCTGGCCAACCGTTCGGTTGATGCCCCAACGGCTGCCCATTTCTCCAAAGTGCGCGACGAAGGACTCGACGACGGGGGACATGGTGAGAATTTTCAGTTTTCAGAAAACCTTGAATTCTAGCGACTCAATGGGCTGTCCGTCAAACGATCATTAGCTGGACAAAGCGGACGTTTGTCCGATAACACCTTGATAAATGAGTTGCCGGACATTAAGATAGTCGGACAAGAAAACGGACAAAAAGGGCTTGGAATGGCACTCATCGGCTATGCGCGGGTATCGACGGCGGAACAGGACACCGCCTTGCAAACGGATGCGCTGAGCAAGGCGGGCTGTGAGCGCGTGTTCGAGGACGTGGTTTCCGGGGCCAAGGCTGACCGTCCCGGCCTGGCCGCCGCGCTGGCCTATTTGCGCGATGGCGATGTGCTGGCCGTCTGGCGGTTGGATCGGCTCGGGCGCTCTTTGCCTCACCTGATCGAAACCATAGGGGCACTGGAAGCGCGGGGTGTCGGTTTCCGCTCTTTGACGGAAAGCATCGACACCACCACGTCAGGGGGTCGGCTCATCTTTCATGTGTTCGGTGCTTTGGGCCAGTTCGAGCGCGACCTGATCCGTGACCGCACCAAGGCCGGATTGACCGCTGCCGCCGCTCGCGGGCGAAAAGGCGGACGCAAGCCAGTTGTCACCGTCGAGAAATTGCAGCGGGCGCAAGAGCACATCGCCAACGGGCTGAACGTGCGTGAAGCTGCTACACGGCTCAAGGTGAGTAAGACCGCCTTGTACGCCGCGCTGCAAGCAGCGCAGGCAACTCGCACCTGATTCCGCTCGGGTAGCACGCCCTTACCGTGCTTTATTTTCCGTTTTCTGAGACGACCCCATATAGTTTCTTTTTGTTACTGTGTAACGATCGTTACACAGTAACAAACTACCGAACGCGCATCAACAATCGTGCTGTCCATATGTACCCGTTTGGGGGGCAATCGCTCGCAAGATGGCTCCAGCATTGGGCTAGAGGCTAGAATCTGCCCTGTTCATGCCCTGAACCGCCACATATCAAACCCTAAGCCGGTACATAAAGGAACACTCGCCATTGAAGCCACGCATTTTTGTACCCTAAAAGGGTACATGTGATGACGCCACACCAAACAGCCCTATGTCGATGATGGCCTTGGCCTTTCCAACTTTGCTGGCTCGCCCCTGTTTGGTCTTGCGGCGGTCGCTGAAATGCGTTTTTGCAAGCATTCGGCTTGCTGCTATCGCTTAGTTGCTGAGGATGATTGAGTTAACTAACGGGGATTGTCGGCTCCGCTGTCCCCGTTTTATTTACTCATGAACCCCTGTAAGGAGTACAAAAGCCCAATCACGGTAAGCAGTGTGCTGATGATGGCCGCCGCTAAACAATCCACCAGCCGGCCCAGTCTCGACGGCCGTAATTCCCTCGCCGCCTCATCCAGCACTTTCCCCAACCCCGCCGACTCTGAGCGAAACACCGTGCGTGTCGCCTCCTCAAGCGCGGCGCGCTGCTCGCGCACCGTCTTGTCAGCCGCCTCGCTGGCCTTGCGATCCAGATATTCCGCCAGCTCCGACTTGGCTTGTTCCGTGAAGGCTGTTACTGCCAAACGAAACCGATCCCCCGCCTCATCAAGCGCTGCCACTGACTGTGCCAGCCGCTCTTCGGAAGCGGCCACCTGGCGCGGCAGTGCCTCTACCCGCGCCAGCAAGGCATCCATATCCCCGAGCAATTCCGCCATCAAGGCTTCGCGAGCGGTGCGGGGTGCGCTCATTTGAACAGCGTCTTGAAAACGTCATCGAGATTCTTGTTGGCGGTGATCGCCAGGCGCTTCAACGCCACCATCTGCACGCAGTGCGCCTTCTCATCCTCGTCGGCGGCAGTGCGCAATTTCGCCCGGTAATCGGTGTCAT
>JBEAUN010000095.1:0-10368 GCA_041161415.1 Pseudomonadota bacterium
GATCGCGGTGCGCATGAGGAAGCACTGGCTGTCCTGTCGCAGGCGCTGTCTCAGGAAAGCCTTCAGACAATGTACCAGGAGGCGCGGCTTACGGCCACCGCTGAAGATGACCGGCTTGTCCAGAAGATCGAGTTGACCCAGACAGCCATTGCGCGCGCTGAAGCGGAAGTCGCAAAGATCCGGGAGGAGGCTCGCGAGATTGGGAGACGTCGTGGCGAATTGGAGAATGTCCGCGATCGCATGCGCTCGCGCCGCTATGACCGGCACAATAGTCAGTTCGACCTGGATGGCGGGGACGTCATCGGTGGTTTGATCGGTGGCATACTGGGGGGTGTCCTGCAGAGCCGGGATCTCTGGGAGGCGCTTGAGAAAGCGCACCGCAAGCGTCGTGATTGGGATTACGACGATGATGACGATGACGATGACGATGATGACGATGATGACCGGCGTGAGCGCGGCGGCCCTTGGGGCAGTCGGCGGCACCACCCGCAATTCCGTTTTCCCTCATCATCCGTTCCCCGCTTTCCGAAGGGTTTTGGCGGTGGTGGCTTCAAGACGGGCGGTGGCTTCAAAGGGGGAGGCTTCAAGACAGGTGGCCGGTTCTGATCGTGGCTGCGCGAGCCTTCTCCTGACTAGCCGGGGCGCGCCTGTTTGCGGGCCAGGGCCTTGTGTAGCTTCAGCCGTTCGCTCACAGAGAGCGGGCGCCGGGGCTTCTTCTCGAGAAACCCGGCGACGAGGCTATCGTCCGGTTTGGTTCTGTCGCCAGAGCGTGCCCGCACGGCCGTGTCCACTGTCCACTGGCGCACCGGCCCTGAGTCCAAGTGGATGAAGTGCGATTGCGGATACCAGCCGACGCCGCCGCGCGACATTGTTCGAGCGAGGCCCGCTGTCTTTTCCAGCCTGGTGTCGAGCGTTATATCGATTGCGCGGCCCGCGAGGTGCTGGCTCTTTTCCGCGACGCCGAAGTATTTGGTCGCAAGCTTGGCGTTTGTTCCCGGTGTGCGATAAGCCGATAGCACTGTCGCTCGGGCGAGGCCGCTCTCACCCATCAAGTCCGCGAGGAAATCGAGCGTTTCAACGTGAAGAGGCCCGCGGACGTCCTCGCGGTGGTCTCTCAGGAACCACGACAGGTCTATCATGGCGTCGGGAAGCGGGCCCACATGGTCCCGGTAGAGGCCTGTGAATGTCTCGCCCGTGTGCGCGTGCCGAAGCGAAAGGCGGCGAGGCGTGGACGGCTTTCTCAGCGCGTCCATGTTTCCTTCCACGAGAATGCGGGCCGATGCGCTGGCGCCAAACACTAGCGTCAGCCCCGCAGCCAGCAGCAGGTCTCGTCGTCTCGGGTTCATGGTTGCTTGTGCAGTTCAAGTCCAGATCTCGTCGTAACCTAGCATATCTCAAGAACACGTTGCATCCCGGGCAAAACACGTTGATTTACCTTGCGGCTTCCCCGGAAATGTCGGCGCGACGCGCTTCCCGTGCGCGCTATTGCCGGGATATCCACGCGGTGACGATTGTCTCAAGGACGGGCAAGGGGACGGCTCCGTTTCCCAGAACGGCATCGTGGAATTTCCGAAGGTCGAATTTCGGTCCCAGTTGCTTGCGGGCCGTTTCACGCAATTCCAGGATCCTGTTTCGGCCGATCTGATAGGCGCAGGCCTGGCCCGGATAGACGAAGTAGCGATCAATCTCGCGCACGATGTTGTCGCGTGTCAGCGCTGTGTTTGCGAGGAAGTACTTCACGCTCTTGTCGCGGCTCCAACCATAGGCGTGGATGCCTGTGTCCACGACGAGGCGGCAGGCGCGCCATAGTTCCATCGTGATACGGCCAACCTCGTCCAGGTCGTTTTCATACAGACCCATTTCGCCAGCCAGGTATTCCGTGTAGAGCGCCCAGCCTTCCACGAAGGCTGTGAAGCCCGTGTATTTCCGGAACTCGGGAATGGTGGCCGCCTCCTGGGCGATTGAAATCTGGAGGTGGTGACCTGGGATGCCTTCATGGAAGGCAAGCGCTGCCATCTGCCATTTCGGCAGGGTGGCCATGGATGCAAGGTTGTAGAAGACGTAGCCCGGACGCGCCCCATCGGGGGAGGGCGAGTTGTAGAATGCGATGGTTTGCCCGCCTTCGAGAAAGGGTTCCATGCGCTTGACGTCGACGGGCGCCTTGGGAAGCGTGCCAAACACGGAGGGAATGGCCGCGGCTGCTTTCTGCTGCAGATACAAGGCCCGCTCGAGATAATCGGCGCGACCCTTGGGGGTTGATGGGTAGAGGTATTTCGGGTTGGTCCGCAAATCCTGGTAGAATTGGGCGAGCGTTCCCCGGAAGCGGAGGCGCTTTTTTACAGCCTTCATGTCGGCCGACAGACGCGCAACTTCGGACAGGCCCAGTGCATGGATGTCCGCGGCTGGAATTCCGAGCGTCGTGTGAGCTGCGATGCGTTCGTTGTAGAATGCCTTGCCGTCCGGCAGTGTGCCGACCCCGTGGTCTGCCTTCACGCTACGGCCGATGTCTGCAGTGACATCGAGAAACAGATCGTATGCCGGCTTGAGGCGGTTGATCATCGCCTTTTCTGCTTCAGCCAGCAGTCTTGTCTTCTGTGCTTCGGGGATGGTGGTCTTGTCGAGCTTCTTGCGGAATGCCGAGAAAATTTCATTTTCTCCGGTACCCTCGAAGGGGTGGCCCGACATGACCTTTCGTGCATCCAGCAGCATCAATTCGTACGAGAAACGCGGCAAGGTCAGGCCCTTGGCTGCAGAGGCACGCATGAAATCCGTGGATTGCTGCATCACGACAGGGGTTGCGTTCAGGCGTGCGATGAAAGCCTCGGCGTCCGAGAGTTCATCGATGCGGTGCTGGTTGATCAGCAAATTCGGGATCGACTGGTGCGGGCCGCCAAAGTGCGATGCCTCGTAGTTGTGGTAGCGGAAGGGGTAATTGGCCGTCCGCTGTTCATTCCTGAAAAGGAAAACATCGTACGAGACCTGCATCGACGGGCTCAGGGCGGATCGATTGATCTGGTCTCGCATGAAGGCCGTATCCGCGATGGTGGCCTTGCCCGACTTCTCGATGAAGGCTTCGGAGTAATCGCCCCATTCGCTGTATCGCTTCTTCATGCCGAGTGCGGTCATGAACTCGGGTGCGTCTTCGAGTTCCCGGGTGAAGCTGCGCGAAAAGAATTCGAGGAGCCGCTCGTCTTCCGCGGTTCCCGCCGATGGCGCCAGCGGGTTGCCGTCGATGTCGTCAATACACCCGCTCAGGCCAAGGGCGGCCGTGGCGGCCGAAAATTTCAAAAATGAACGGCGGTCAATCGTATGGCTTTTCATCTTACTTCCCCGCAATGTGTGGTGCGAGACTAGAGTGTCATTCCCGTCTGATCCAGCCTGCGCGCGCCACTGACCTGCGCAGAAGTCCTGAAAGGCCGACCGATGCGCCCAGCAAAGTTCCCTTATCTCGAGCATGGTGGCGTGCTGGCGTTTGCACACCGGGGCGGGGCGCTGGAGGCGCCCGAGAACACCATGAAAGCCTTCAGCTACGCGGTGTCACTGGGCTACCGCTATCTGGAGACGGATGCCTATGCAACGGCTGATGGTGTGCTGGTCTCGTTCCATGACAGGTTCCTTGACCGGGTGACCGACCAGTCAGGCTTGCTGGAGGCTCTGCCTTACTCGGTTCTCGAGCGGGCGCGTATCGGTGGCAGCGAGCCTATCCCTCTCATGGAAGCGTTGCTGACCCGCTGGCCCGATGTTCGCTTCAACATCGATCCCAAGCACGATGCGGCGGTGGCGCCTCTCATTGCATTGATCAAGCGCATTGGTGCCGAGGATCGGGTATGTGTTGGCTCCTTTTCAGGCCATCGGATCCGGCAGGTGCAGGATGCATTTGACGGGCGTGTTTGTACCGCGCTCGGGCCCGCCGGCATCCTGCGGCTGAAGTCTTCGTCGTTCGGTTTTCCGGCAGGGCGCGGGCGAGAGGGGTGTGCGCAGGTTCCTGTTGCGCGCAACGGTCTCAGGATCATTTCGCGGGGTTTCGTTCGTGCGGCCGAGCGACAGGGCCTGCAGGTTCACGCGTGGACGATCGATGATGAGGGGGAGATGAATCAGCTGATCGACATCGGCGTGCATGGAATCATGACGGATCGTCCCGCGGCCCTCAAGCGGGTGCTGGAAGCGAGGGGCCTGTGGAGTTGATGCTCTTTCGCGCCAGCGGCTTTCTGCGCACGATGTGCGCCTAGCCGCTTTTTTGATTCGGCGCGGTGATGCGTGGCGCGGCACTCCACGGCTGGGCGCGCGGGGTTGCGATGATACTCGCCGCATGCGCGCATTGCCTTGCGTGATGCTGGATTGAGCCGGCAGGAGCGCCTTGTCCCCTTGCGGAATTTCCCTGTTGAGGCGAAAAGCGGCTTGAGGGGGCTGGGATTTCTTAGTTAAGCCGTCCGCGATGCGACCCCTGATTGCACAACCGTTTCCTGCCGCTCAACTCGCGGTCTGTCGTGCGGGGCCCTGGTGCTAGTTCTGCGTGCGCGCGTTGAAGTTGGTCTGCCTCATGTGCCGTGTACGCAAACAGGCGTAAAGCCTAGACTTTATCTCGCTTTTCGCCTCTCTAGCGCTTGACTCATGTTTGCTGTCTGGGACTGTATGAATGCAGATGCGGAGCCCGCTGCTCGTCTTGCTTCCCCACCCCGGCAACAAGCCTGATCGCAGTTGTACCGCCGCCATCGCGTGAGAGGATCCATGCACACTTCGTGTAGCCCCGTGCACAGCACTTTCCTGGTTTCGGTGCGGCGTATCGCAACGTTGCTGCGGGTGTTGCTGCTTGCAGCCCTGGCTCTCGGCGCCTCTTTGGGGCTTGTACTTCCCGCGCAGGCGGATGTGGCGGAGTGTGAGCGTGCCTACCAGCTCGGGCGCAAGGATGAAGCGATCAAGCTGTGTCGACGCGCGGCCTGGCAGGAGAACGATTTCTTTGCGCAGGTGAAGCTGGGTGACATCTATTCCGCCAAGCGGGAGGATGACAAAGGCTACTACGATCCGGTTGAAGCCTATGTCTGGTACTTCATCGCGGCTCATAACTCGGCCATTTTCGATCACTTCCATCTCGATGCGGCTGCGGACTTCGTGGTCAGCAAGCTTGCAAGTGCGGAAAACGAAGCCGAAGGCATCTATCGCAACCTGCTGCAGGACGAGCGCATCGATGCGCTCGTCCTGCAGCAGGTTGCGATAGATGCCTTCGGCTTCGTTTTCCGCACTTGCAAGCTTGCTGACCACGAAGTCCGCAGCCGCATCGAGATGGAAGTGATCGAAAATGGCCGAGTTATGAGCCGCGATGAAGTACCAGACATAGGCTTCAACCGGATCGTAGTAGCCTTTGTCATCCTCCCGCTTGGCGGAATAGATGTCACCCAGCTTCACCTGCGCAAAGAAATCGTTCTCCTGCCAGGCCGCGCGTCGACACAGCTTGATCGCTTCATCCTTGCGCCCGAGCTGGTAGGCACGCTCACACTCCGCCACATCCGCCTGCGCGGGAAGTACAAGCCCCAAAGAGGCGCCGAGAGCCAGGGCTGCAAGCAGCAACACCCGCAGCAACGTTGCGATACGCCGCACCGAAACCAGGAAAGTGCTGTGCACGGGGCTACACGAAGTGTGCATGGATCCTCTCACGCGATGGCGGCGGTACAACTGCGATCAGGCTTGTTGCCGGGGTGGGGAAGCAAGACGAGCAGCGGGCTCCGCATCTGCATTCATACAGTCCCAGACAGCAAACATGAGTCAAGCGCTAGAGAGGCGAAAAGCGAGATAAAGTCTAGGCTTTACGCCTGTTTGCGTACACGGCACATGAGGCAGACCAACTTCAACGCGCGCACGCAGAACTAGCACCAGGGCCCCGCACGACAGACCGCGAGTTGAGCGGCAGGAAACGGTTGTGCAATCAGGGGTCGCATCGCGGACGGCTTAACTAAGAAATCCCAGCCCCCTCAAGCCGCTTTTCGCCTCAACAGGGAAATTCCGCAAGGGGACAAGGCGCTCCTGCCGGCTCAATCCAGCATCACGCAAGGCAATGCGCGCATGCGGCGAGTATCATCGCAACCCCGCGCGCCCAGCCGTGGAGTGCCGCGCCACGCATCACCGCGCCGAATCAAAAAAGCGGCTAGGCGCACATCGTGCGCAGAAAGCCGCTGGCGCGAAAGAGCATCAACTCCACAGGCCCCTCGCTTCCAGCACCCGCTTGAGGGCCGCGGGACGATCCGTCATGATTCCATGCACGCCGATGTCGATCAGCTGATTCATCTCCCCCTCATCATCGATCGTCCACGCGTGAACCTGCAGGCCCTGTCGCTCGGCCGCACGAACGAAACCCCGCGAAATGATCCTGAGACCGTTGCGCGCAACAGGAACCTGCGCACACCCCTCTCGCCCGCGCCCTGCCGGAAAACCGAACGACGAAGACTTCAGCCGCAGGATGCCGGCGGGCCCGAGCGCGGTACAAACACGCCCGTCAAATGCATCCTGCACCTGCCGGATCCGATGGCCTGAAAAGGAGCCAACACATACCCGATCCTCGGCACCAATGCGCTTGATCAATGCAATGAGAGGCGCCACCGCCGCATCGTGCTTGGGATCGATGTTGAAGCGAACATCGGGCCAGCGGGTCAGCAACGCTTCCATGAGAGGGATAGGCTCGCTGCCACCGATACGCGCCCGCTCGAGAACCGAGTAAGGCAGAGCCTCCAGCAAGCCTGACTGGTCGGTCACCCGGTCAAGGAACCTGTCATGGAACGAGACCAGCACACCATCAGCCGTTGCATAGGCATCCGTCTCCAGATAGCGGTAGCCCAGTGACACCGCGTAGCTGAAGGCTTTCATGGTGTTCTCGGGCGCCTCCAGCGCCCCGCCCCGGTGTGCAAACGCCAGCACGCCACCATGCTCGAGATAAGGGAACTTTGCTGGGCGCATCGGTCGGCCTTTCAGGACTTCTGCGCAGGTCAGTGGCGCGCGCAGGCTGGATCAGACGGGAATGACACTCTAGTCTCGCACCACACATTGCGGGGAAGTAAGATGAAAAGCCATACGATTGACCGCCGTTCATTTTTGAAATTTTCGGCCGCCACGGCCGCCCTTGGCCTGAGCGGGTGTATTGACGACATCGACGGCAACCCGCTGGCGCCATCGGCGGGAACCGCGGAAGACGAGCGGCTCCTCGAATTCTTTTCGCGCAGCTTCACCCGGGAACTCGAAGACGCACCCGAGTTCATGACCGCACTCGGCATGAAGAAGCGATACAGCGAATGGGGCGATTACTCCGAAGCCTTCATCGAGAAGTCGGGCAAGGCCACCATCGCGGATACGGCCTTCATGCGAGACCAGATCAATCGATCCGCCCTGAGCCCGTCGATGCAGGTCTCGTACGATGTTTTCCTTTTCAGGAATGAACAGCGGACGGCCAATTACCCCTTCCGCTACCACAACTACGAGGCATCGCACTTTGGCGGCCCGCACCAGTCGATCCCGAATTTGCTGATCAACCAGCACCGCATCGATGAACTCTCGGACGCCGAGGCTTTCATCGCACGCCTGAACGCAACCCCTGTCGTGATGCAGCAATCCACGGATTTCATGCGTGCCTCTGCAGCCAAGGGCCTGACCTTGCCGCGTTTCTCGTACGAATTGATGCTGCTGGATGCACGAAAGGTCATGTCGGGCCACCCCTTCGAGGGTACCGGAGAAAATGAAATTTTCTCGGCATTCCGCAAGAAGCTCGACAAGACCACCATCCCCGAAGCACAGAAGACAAGACTGCTGGCTGAAGCAGAAAAGGCGATGATCAACCGCCTCAAGCCGGCATACGATCTGTTTCTCGATGTCACTGCAGACATCGGCCGTAGCGTGAAGGCAGACCACGGGGTCGGCACACTGCCGGACGGCAAGGCATTCTACAACGAACGCATCGCAGCTCACACGACGCTCGGAATTCCAGCCGCGGACATCCATGCACTGGGCCTGTCCGAAGTTGCGCGTCTGTCGGCCGACATGAAGGCTGTAAAAAAGCGCCTCCGCTTCCGGGGAACGCTCGCCCAATTCTACCAGGATTTGCGGACCAACCCGAAATACCTCTACCCATCAACCCCCAAGGGTCGCGCCGATTATCTCGAGCGGGCCTTGTATCTGCAGCAGAAAGCAGCCGCGGCCATTCCCTCCGTGTTTGGCACGCTTCCCAAGGCGCCCGTCGACGTCAAGCGCATGGAACCCTTTCTCGAAGGCGGGCAAACCATCGCATTCTACAACTCGCCCTCCCCCGATGGGGCGCGTCCGGGCTACGTCTTCTACAACCTTGCATCCATGGCCACCCTGCCGAAATGGCAGATGGCAGCGCTTGCCTTCCATGAAGGCATCCCAGGTCACCACCTCCAGATTTCAATCGCCCAGGAGGCGGCCACCATTCCCGAGTTCCGGAAATACACGGGCTTCACAGCCTTCGTGGAAGGCTGGGCGCTCTACACGGAATACCTGGCTGGCGAAATGGGTCTGTATGAAAACGACCTGGACGAGGTTGGCCGTATCACGATGGAACTATGGCGCGCCTGCCGCCTCGTCGTGGACACAGGCATCCACGCCTATGGTTGGAGCCGCGACAAGAGCGTGAAGTACTTCCTCGCAAACACAGCGCTGACACGCGACAACATCGTGCGCGAGATTGATCGCTACTTCGTCTATCCGGGCCAGGCCTGCGCCTATCAGATCGGCCGAAACAGGATCCTGGAATTGCGTGAAACGGCCCGCAAGCAACTGGGACCGAAATTCGACCTTCGGAAATTCCACGATGCCGTTCTGGGAAACGGAGCCGTCCCCTTGCCCGTCCTTGAGACAATCGTCACCGCGTGGATATCCCGGCAATAGCGCGCACGGGAAGCGCGTCGCGCCGACATTTCCGGGGAAGCCGCAAGGTAAATCAACGTGTTTTGCCCGGGATGCAACGTGTTCTTGAGATATGCTAGGTTACGACGAGATCTGGACTTGAACTGCACAAGCAACCATGAACCCGAGACGACGAGACCTGCTGCTGGCTGCGGGGCTGACGCTAGTGTTTGGCGCCAGCGCATCGGCCCGCATTCTCGTGGAAGGAAACATGGACGCGCTGAGAAAGCCGTCCACGCCTCGCCGCCTTTCGCTTCGGCACGCGCACACGGGCGAGACATTCACAGGCCTCTACCGGGACCATGTGGGCCCGCTTCCCGACGCCATGATAGACCTGTCGTGGTTCCTGAGAGACCACCGCGAGGACGTCCGCGGGCCTCTTCACGTTGAAACGCTCGATTTCCTCGCGGACTTGATGGGTGAGAGCGGCCTCGCCCGAGCGACAGTGCTATCGGCTTATCGCACACCGGGAACAAACGCCAAGCTTGCGACCAAATACTTCGGCGTCGCGGAAAAGAGCCAGCACCTCGCGGGCCGCGCAATCGATATAACGCTCGACACCAGGCTGGAAAAGACAGCGGGCCTCGCTCGAACAATGTCGCGCGGCGGCGTCGGCTGGTATCCGCAATCGCACTTCATCCACTTGGACTCAGGGCCGGTGCGCCAGTGGACAGTGGACACGGCCGTGCGGGCACGCTCTGGCGACAGAACCAAACCGGACGATAGCCTCGTCGCCGGGTTTCTCGAGAAGAAGCCCCGGCGCCCGCTCTCTGTGAGCGAACGGCTGAAGCTACACAAGGCCCTGGCCCGCAAACAGGCGCGCCCCGGCTAGTCAGGAGAAGGCTCGCGCAGCCACGATCAGAACCGGCCACCTGTCTTGAAGCCTCCCCCTTTGAAGCCACCGCCCGTCTTGAAGCCACCACCGCCAAAACCCTTCGGAAAGCGGGGAACGGATGATGAGGGAAAACGGAATTGCGGGTGGTGCCGCCGACTGCCCCAAGGGCCGCCGCGCTCACGCCGGTCATCATCGTCATCATCGTCATCGTCATCGTCATCATCGTCGTAATCCCAATCACGACGCTTGCGGTGCGCTTTCTCAAGCGCCTCCCAGAGATCCCGGCTCTGCAGGACACCCCCCAGTATGCCACCGATCAAACCACCGATGACGTCCCCGCCATCCAGGTCGAACTGACTATTGTGCCGGTCATAGCGGCGCGAGCGCATGCGATCGCGGACATTCTCCAATTCGCCACGACGTCTCCCAATCTCGCGAGCCTCCTCCCGGATCTTTGCGACTTCCGCTTCAGCGCGCGCAATGGCTGTCTGGGTCAACTCGATCTTCTGGACAAGCCGGTCATCTTCAGCGGTGGCCGTAAGCCGCGCCTCCTGGTACATTGTCTGAAGGCTTTCCTGAGACAGCGCCTGCGACAGGACAGCCAGTGCTTCCTCATGCGCACCGCGATC
>JBEAUN010000300.1:0-13539 GCA_041161415.1 Pseudomonadota bacterium
ACGCAAGTCGCACCGCCGCCGCCGAGCCCCGTGGGCAGCGAGCGCCCTCCCACGCCGCGTGATGCAGCTGATTCAAGCGATCGCACCTTGTCAGCTGCCGCGCCACCTCCACCGCCGTCACCACCCAGTCGCACTCAGCGTGCGACGGTGCGGACCACCGAGGTGGCGCAAGGCATCACTGTGGTGCAGCCCATGCCCTCGCGCCCGCCCGGTGCGAGCCGGCTTGAAACGCGTTTTTCCTTGAGCGGCAATTCGGCCCTGTGGTGAGCCCATGACACGCCATCGCCGGACTCACGAAATCCTTAAGATCTCATCGCCCAAGGGAGCCCACGCCTTGCAGCCTAGATGCCGGGTTCATGCCTTTGTCATTCTCCTCACATGCCTCATCGCGCCGGCCCAAGCCGACACGCTTGCCTTGCCCAACAACCTCGCCGAAGAGTCCTGCGATGCGGTAAGCCGCGATGACATCACACCCGAGCCCGGCGTGCCGGCGGAGCTTAAATTGCGTTGTGATGAGCGCGTGGTGGGCAGCGTGCTCTTCTCGCGGTTTTTTGCGCGCGATAAAAATCCTGCCGCCCTGCAAGCGGCGCTGATGCAGCAGTATCGCGGCAGTCGGGCAGAAAAACGTTTGGCCCAACGCATGACCTGCAAAGCGGGGAAGCCGGTGGAGGAGGGCAGTGCCTTGGTGGCACTGCCCTGCACCTTGTTGAATGGCGGCTGGCCGCATCTGGTGGTGATCGGTGGAGAAGCGGGCAGCATGGTGGTGGCAGAAGGCCCGCCCGCTTTGTGGCCGGTGTTGCATCAGGTGGTCACCGGCAGCCCCATTGCGGCGACCAAGCCGCAGCAGATCGACACCTTGAAAAAAATCTGGGGCGGCCCGGTGGTCTTGGCCAGTGCCGATGACATCGCGCGTTTTAAAGACCTGCTGCGCGAAGGGCGCAGTGCGAACAGCTTAAGAAAATTCCGCGAATCGGAAATGCTGATTCGCGAAGCGCTGGCCATCCAAACCCGCCTGCTGGGCGAACACGATGTGTCGATTGCCGACACCTTGATGGATCTGGCGCTCAATGTGAGCAATCAGGGCCGCAGTGATGAAGCTGCGGCCTTGTTTCGCCGCGCGGAGCCGATCATCCAGCGCTCGCCCAATGAAGCCGACCGCGCCCGGCTGGCCGGATACTTGGGCCTTGAAGCGGCCAATCGCGGTGACTTTGCCGTAGCTCGCCAATATGCCCGCAGCGCGGTGGAGCGCTGGCGCAAGATCAATCAGCAAGGCGGCGTGAATGCGATCCTGAATGAAGGCAGCGAGGCCGATGCCCAGGAACGCGGTGAGCTGGCCATGGCGCTCAATTTTGAGGCCCGCATGTCCTTGCGTGCCGACGATGTGGTGAGCGCCTCGGCCGCCGCCACCGAGGCCTTGATGATCGTCAATCAAAACAGCGATCTGCCCAAATGGTGGAAATCTGATGTGCTGATGACGCTGGGCGAAGTGAGCATCGCGCAGCGCCGATTGTCGGCGGCAGAAACCTATTTCAACAGTGCGCTCACCGAGCGGCGGCAGATTTTTGGCGAGGGCTTCGCCACCATGGGCGTGTTCACCGCGCTGGGCCGCGCCTATCAGATTGAGGGGATGAACACCTCGGCCATCATCAGCTATCGCGAAGCCTTCAAGATCGCCCGCAGCCTGCCCAGCACGCAGGATCTTTTCACTATCGAAGAGCTGATGCCTTTTGCGGCTGCCGTCACCGCCTGGGCGCAGAATGTGCAAGACGACAATGAGCGACAAGGCCTCTACACCGAGGCTTTTGATGCCTTCATGATGCTGCGCTCGCCACTGATTGAAAAAACCATCTCCCAAGCCGCGTCGCGCCTGATGGCAAGCGATCCCGACATCGCAGAGCGTGTCACCAAATGGCGAGCTGCTGAGCGCGCCGGGGATGTCGCGAGCATCGAATTGGCGCAAGAGCAGGCGTTGCCCGATGAGCAGCGCAGCGCGAAGGTGGAAAGCCAGCTCGAGCAAAAAATCCGCGATGCGCGAAGCCTTGCCACGAGCCTCAAAAAAGAGCTTGAAGAGCGTCACCCGGCGTATCTGGAAATGGCCAGCCCCAAGCCACTTGATCTCATGGAAATGCGCAAGCGGCTGGGTGATCGCGAGGGGCTGGTGAGCTTCATGATTGGTCGTGATGGCGCTTATGTGCAGCTCATCAAGCGCAAGGGCATCTACATCGCCCGCGTGCCGGAAACCCGCGACACGCTGCAAGATACAGTCGCAGCGCTGCGCCGCGCGCTCGATGTGCAAGGCGGTGCGGTGAATGAATTCGATCTTGCGCGCGCCCACCAGCTTTATCGCAGTCTGTTCGATGGCATCGCGCCGCACATGGCGGGGCTGGAGCATCTTATCGTGGTGCCGAGCGGCCCTTTGGCGAGCCTGCCTTTTGGGTTGCTGGTCACCGCGCAGCCGGAGGGCAAAGACTATAGCCGCGCCCAGTGGCTCACCCAGCGCATCGCGCTCTCGCATACGCCCTCATTGCAGAGCTTTTTTTCCTTGCGCGCGGCTCGCGCGGTGAGTGTGGCGCCCAAGCCCCTGCTGGCGTTTGGCGACCCGGCCTTGGAAGGCGCGCGCGGCGAGCAGCGTAGCGCCTCGCTTGCCAAGGCCAATCAAACCTGCCGCCAAGTCGGCCCGATGAATGTGGAGACTTTGCTCGCGTTGGCGCCGCTGCCTGAGACCGCGCAAGAAATTAAAAAGGTCGCCGCGCTCATGAAGGCCGACAACGCAGGCATTTTCCTCGGCCGTGAAGCCACCGAAAGCAGCCTGCGTCGCCAAGCGCTGGATCAATATCGCGTGATCTACTTCGCCACGCATGGCTTGTTGCCCGGCGAGCTCCAATGCCAGGCCGAGCCTGGGCTGGTGCTCACGCCGCTGCCCTTTCAAGCGAGCCAGCACGAGCATGACGGGCTGCTGGATGCCTCGGAAATCGCCGCACTCAAGCTCAATGCCGATCTGGTGGTGCTGTCTGCCTGCAACACCGCAGGCGGCGGCAAATTCGGCGGCGAATCGCTCTCCGGTTTGGCGGAAGCGTTTTTCCATGCCGGTTCGCGCAGCATGGTGGTGTCTCACTGGCAGGTGCCCTCGGCTGCGACTGCCAAGCTCATGACCGGCATGTTTGAATTCTTAGGCCCGCAGCTCTCAACGGGGTCAGCACCCGCGCTGCGGGATGCTCAGATCAAGGCCATTGCCGAGCCTGCGACTGCGCACCCGTTTTTCTGGGCGGCATTCGTGGTGTTGGGCGATGGGCTTTTTGCTGCTTCACCCTAAAGGACGCGCTCACCATGTTTCGTGTTTTGCTTGCTGTGCTGTGCATGCCCGCTTTGGCGCAGGCGGCGGATCTCATTGTGCTGGAGGCGCGCGGCATTGCCCTGAAACCGGGGCAGAAAATCGCGCATGACAGCCCGATCAGCTTGAAAGAAGGCGAGCGGCTCACCGTGATCGGGCCTGATGGTAAAAGCACCACGCTGCGCGGCCCCTTCGCCGGGGCGCCCATGCCCGGCGCCGCAGCGACCACCGACCCCAAGCAGGCCTTAGCCGCCTTGATTGCCACACGGGATGCCCGTACGAGTTCAGTTGGGGTGATTCGCGCCGGCGGGCAGGCGGAGAAACTCCCAGAGCCCTGGCTCATCGACATCAGCCGCGCCGGCCCACGCTGCTTGCAAGAAGGTGAGCTGCCAATCTGGTGGCGGCCGCAAGCCGATTCAGCGCAGAGCTTCGTGGTGTTCCCGATCGACCGCTCATGGCGGGCGGATTTTGTCTGGAAGATCGGTCAAGAGCGCCAGCCGGTGCCGCCACTTTCGCGCTTTGCCGGACAAAACACGTTTATCATCAGCATGAATCAGCAAGAGTATGCCGTCAGCATCACCACCATACCGAAGGGGATGGACAATGATTTCGTGCTCGCCAGCTGGATGCTTGAAAAGGGGTGCGTGCAACAAGCCGACGCCCTTATCCGTAGTCTCGACACCGCCCGCGAAGGAGATCGCTTGATCCCCTGACGCGATGACCGTCCATAACAAAAAAACCAGGGAGCGCATCACCGCGCTGGCTGTCGCGCTAGCGGCGGCCCTGCTTTCTTTGCTGGCGACACGGTATTTCAGTTTTCTCGCCAGTCTTGAAAACATCGCGGCGGATATTCGCATCGCGGCGCTGCAAAAGCCGATGCCGCAGTCCAAGGACATTGTCATCGCTGCGCTGATCGAAGATACCGTCACCCAGTTTGCCTATCGCTCCCCGATCGACCGCGCGTTTTTGGCAGGGCTCCTCGAAACGCTGGAAAAAAAAGGCGCCCGGGTAATCGGCGTTGACATCCTCATCGACCAGCCCACCGAGCCGGATAAAGACGCGCTTTTGAAACGCACACTGCAAGCGCTCAAGACGCCGTTTTTCTTCAGCTACACCAACACCCCTTCGATCGTGAATGAAGCGCAGCTTGCCTTCATGAATGATTTCATCCCGCCGCAAAACCGCGCCGGCGCCAATCTGCTCACTGACCCGTTCGATGGCACGGTGCGCTGGATTTTCGCCGGCGAGACCAATCCGGGTATGCCAATCGGATTTCCGCGCAAGGCGGCGCTGCTCTATGGCAAAGCCACACCGCCTGAAAATGCCGAAATCATCTGGCGCGCGCGGCCCGATGTCGACACGCCGCCCTTTCCGATTTACCCCGCTCACACCATCGCGCTGCTACCGGATGAATGGTTCACCGGCAAGATCGTGCTGGTAGGCGCAGTGCTGTCGATCACCGATCGCCATCGCACCCCGCTCGCGGTGGTGCATGACGGCGATCAGGGCATGATGCCGGGCATCATCGTGCAAGCGCATGGCATCTCGCAGCTGCTCGAAGACCGCCATCACCCGCGATTGGCCACAGGCCCGGCGGCCGCGATCACCCTCGCGCTGGCCTTGGTGGGCATGTTGATCGGCTTATTGAAACGCGGCGTGATGTTCAATGTGGTCACTGGGCTTTTGGTGATTGCGGCCTGGTGGTCGGGCGGCATGCTGGGCTTCTCACACGGCTTGCCGCTGGTGCCGCTGGTGGCCCCCACGCTCGCCTTGGCGCTCAGCTTGTGGATGATGGACACCCTGATCGGCGGGGCGGAGCGCAAGCAGCGTGAGTTCGTGCAAAGCGCTTTCAGCCGCTATGTCTCCCGCGCGGTGGTGAATCAATTGGTGGATAACCCCGAGGCGCTCAGCATCAAAGGCGAGCGGCGCGAGGCCACCTTCATCTTCACCGATATCGCTGGTTTCACCACGCTCTCCGAATCGCTCAATTCAGAAAAGCTTTCTGATTTGCTCAACGCTTATCTTGATGGCGCGTGTCAGATCATCCTCAAACACGAAGGCACCATCGATAAATTTATTGGCGATGCCATCATGAGTCTCTTCAATGCGCCGATTGCGCAGCCTGATCATGTGGCCCGCGCAGTGCGCTGCGCTTTGGATCTTGATGACTACACCGAGCGCTTTCGCGCGCAGCATGCGACGGAGGGCATCGACTTTGGCATCACCCGCATCGGCGTGAACACCGGGGTGGCGGTGGTGGGTAACTTCGGCTCCACGCAACGCATGGATTTCACCGCCCTGGGGGACACCGTCAATATCGCCTCACGCACTGAAGGCGCGAATAAATATTTCGGCACGCGCGTCTTGTGCACTGAGCGGGTGGTGGCGCAATGCCCAGGCATCGGATTTCGGCCGGTGGGAGAAGTGGTCCTCAAGGGCAAAACGCAGGCGATCATGCTCTACACCCCGGTGGCCCCTGATGAAGCCCGCAGCGATTTTTTCGTTGCGTATCAGGCCGCTTTCAAACTGCTTGAAGCCCACAACCCGGAAGCCCTGCCGGCCTTACAGGCGCTTGCCCGCGCGCGCCCCGATGATGTGCTGGTGCGCTTTCATCTCTCCCGTGTGGAAGCAGGAGAGATCACCTCCCGTGTGATACTGGACGACAAATGAAGAGCGCTCACTTCACCTGCCGTTTTCTAATGGTGTCTGCCTGCTTGACGAGCCCTTTTGCGTTTGCACAGAGCATTCCGAAAAATGTGCAGCAGCAGATCGATGAGGTGTCCCGCCAGCGTGTGCCGGTGGCGCCGCTACCTAAAACACCGAGCTTCGATCTGCGTCTGCAAGCCCCGGAAAAAACCGCGGTGCCCAAGGCGGTGGATGAATTGCGTTTTGAAGTCGAAGCGGTGCGGGTGGAAGGCAGCACGGTGTATGACAAAGCGACGCTGGATGGCATCTTCGCCGCCGCGGTGGGGCCGGCCGTCTCGCTCGATGCGCTGCGCACTGCGGCTGATGCGCTCGAATCGCGTTACCGCAGCGAAGGGTATTTTCTCACCCGAGTTTTCATCCCGCCGCAGGAAGTGCGTGATGGCATCTTTCGGGTGCAGGTGATCGAGGGGTATCTCGCGGCAGTCTATGTCGATAACGTGGCGGATGAGCGCCTTCGTCAGCGCATAGAAGCCATCACCGCGCCGCTGCTTAAAAAGCGCCCGATTGATGTGGCGAGCATCGAGCGCGCGTTGCTTTTTATTAACGATCTGCCCGGCGTGATCGGCACGAGTGTGCTGCGCCAAGGCGCGGAATTGGGTGCGTCGGAAATCGTGGTGAGCGTGGCAGAAGATGGCGACTCCCATTCCCTGTCGTTTGGTAATACCGGCTCGAAAACCATCGGGCCCGCCTCGCTGGGGCTGAATTCCAATTTCAATCGGCCCTTGGGGCTATCGGGTGCGTTGAATGTGGGTGTCAATTCTGCATCCCCGGACGACCGCGAGTTGTCGTCATTGTCGGTGCGTTATACCTGGCCGGTGGGCGCGGCGGGTACGAGCTTATCTCTCGGGGCCAATGTGGCTTCCGCGTATCCGGGGGGTGCGGTGAAAGTGCTGGGGTTGGAGAGCCTTTCGAGCGCCACCTCGCTGCGCTTGCGCCAGCCGCTGTTGCGTAGCCGCAGCGTTTCGCTGTTCGCGGATCTGGGTGTTTCATTCAATCGCTCGCGCACCTTGCAGACGGATGAGTTGGTCACCCATGATCGCAGCACTGTGGCCGAAGCGCGCCTTTCCTGGCAACAAAATGGCTGGGGCAATGGCAGCACCACGGGCGCGCTTGCTCTCTCCAAGGGGCTGCCGAGGTGGCACGCCATCCGCCGCGACACCCCCGAGGCTGACACCGCCAGCGTGGTGGGCTTCCGGCCGGATTTTTCCAAGTGGAGCTTCTCACTGACCCGCATTCAGCCGCTGCCCAAAGGCTTTAGCATCATGGCGAGCCTCGATGCGCAGCACACCCGCGATCGTTTGTTGTCCGGCGAATCAATCGGCTTTGGCGGCACCTCGATCGGCCGCGGCTATCTGGGCTCGGCGATCACCGGCGAGCGTGGCATGGGCGGCATCATTGAGTTTCGTTATGACACCCCGGTGCCTGCAATCGGCCGGGTGCAGTTTTACGCCTCGCTCGATCGCGCCAGCACGCGTACGGCAGCCTATGAGCCCACCGGTAGCGAAGCCACTCACCAGCGCCTCGCTTCCCGCGCCTTTGGCGCCCGCGTGCCGATCGCCAATCGCGGCCAGGTGGATTTGCAAGTCGGCCGGCCCAATTGGGCGCTGCCGGATGATGACGCCAGCGGCCACACCCGCTATGTGTTCATGGGCAGCGCGAGCTTTTAAGGCGTGGATGAATGGTGTCGTAGGACGCCCTTGCCATCCTTGTGGCGGGATTAGCCGCATCCTTCCCCCGGCTTCGGATAAAATGACGCACCTTGCTCGATGGGCTCGACATGAAAACGATATTTCTGGATTTTGAAAGTTCGATTGCCGAACTGGATAAAAAAATTGACGAGCTGCGCTTTGTGCAGGATGACTCGGCGGTGGATATTTCCGAGGAAATATCCCGCCTCGAGGTGAAAAGCCAGGCGTTGATCAAAGACGTCTATGCAAAGCTCACCCCCTGGCAAATCGCCCAGGTGGCACGTCATCCGCAGCGGCCTTATACGCTGGATTACGTCCAGCACATTTTTACGGACTTTGAAGAACTGCACGGTGACCGCGCCTTTGCCGACGATCAGGCGATCGTGGGTGGGCTGGCGCGTTTCAATGGGCAAAGCTGCGTGGTGATCGGTCACCAAAAGGGACGCGATACCAAGGAAAAAATCCTGCGTAATTTCGGTATGCCGCGCCCCGAAGGCTATCGCAAAGCCTTGCGGCTGATGCGGCTGGCGGAGAAATTCCGTTTGCCGATCTTCACCTTTATCGACACCCCCGGCGCCTATCCCGGCATTGACGCCGAAGAGCGCGGGCAATCCGAGGCGATCGGCCGCAATCTATATGTCATGGCCGAGCTCACTGTGCCGCTCATCCCCACCATCATCGGCGAGGGTGGCTCTGGTGGGGCGCTGGCGATTGCGGTGGGCGATGCCACGCTGATGATGCAGTATTCCACCTACTCGGTGATTTCCCCTGAGGGCTGCGCCTCGATTCTCTGGAAGAGCGCGGCCAAGGCCGGCGAGGCGGCGGAAATCATGGGCATCACCGCGGCGCGCTTGAAATCGCTGGGGCTGGTGGATCGCGTGGTGTCCGAGCCCTTGGGCGGCGCGCATCGCGATCACCGGCAGGCAGCGCAAAATCTTCGTCGCGCCCTGCAAGAATCCTTGCGAGCGGTGTCGGAGCTTTCTTCGGCCGAACTCATCGAGCGTCGGCTGGAGCGCGTGATGTCCTATGGCAAATTCAAGGAACAAGCCGCCGCCTGAGACGTTGGTAGATACGCTCGGCGCGGCACTGGAAAAATGGCCGCTTGCCGGTCGGCATCTTTGCGTGGGCTTGAGCGGCGGGGTGGATTCTGTCGCGCTCCTGGCCGCTTTGCATGCGCTTGCACCGGGCCTTCATTTCAGGCTCTCCGCGGTGCATGTGAATCACGGCTTAAGCCCCAACGCGCCCGCTTGGGCCGCGTTTTGTGCGCGCTTGTGTGAATCGCTCGCGGTGCCGCTCACAATCGAAGCGGTGCAGGTCTGCCGCCAACACCCAGATGGCCTTGAGGCCGCCGCGCGCGAGGCGCGTTATCGCGCCTTTGGGCGAATCGATGCGGATTTCCTGGTGCTGGCGCATCACCGCGCAGATCAAGCCGAGACAGTGTTGCATCGTCTGGTGAGAGGCGCGGGTGCGAAGGGCCTCTCGGCCATGCGCGCCGAAGGTGCGCTGTTTGGGCAAGGCAGCGAGCCAGCTGCTCCGCGCGCCCGGCTGCTGCGCCCTTTGCTGGGCTTTGGCAAGGCCGAGCTTTCCGACTACGCCCAACACCGGGGTTTGGGTTGGGTGGAGGATGAAAGCAATCTCGACACCGCCTATGCCCGCAATTTTTTGCGTGCGCAGATTCTTCCTGCACTCAACGAGCGTTTCCCCGGCGCGGAAAAAACCCTCGCCCGCGCCGCCACCCTCTTTGCCGAAACCGATGATCTGCTGGCCGATTTGGCAAGGCTCGATCTTGCAGCGGCCTTGCAAAGTGAAGAGGGCAGGGCGCTCTCGCAGCAGAAATTGATCGATTTAGGGGAGCCGCGCGCCCGCAATTTGATTCGCTATCTGCTTGGGAGGCTGGGCGAGCCCCTGCCCGATCATGACAAGCTGTCTGAGGCCTTGCGCCAACTTTTTTTTGCACAGCCCGATCGGCAGCCTTTGCTGTCATTCGGCAGGGTTCGCTTGACCCGGTTCGATGGGGCCGTGTACTTCCTTCGTGAGGTTATGTGCCCCCCGTGCCAAGAGACAGTCTGGGCGGGTGAAGCCGTACTGCCGTGGGCGCTTGGACGCATCGAATTTTTGCCAACATTCGGAGAGGGGATTGCAAGCCGCTGGATGGTGCCCGGCCAATGGGTGATTTCCGCGCGCCAAGAGCAGGCGCGGCTGCCCTTGGGACCCAATCGCCCCTCAAAAACCATCAAGCAAATCTTTCAGTCCTGCCGCGTGCCGCCTTGGGAGCGGGCGGGGATGCCCTTCTTCTGGCGGGGCGAGGAATTGGCGGCGGTGGGTGACATTGCCCTCCACCCGCGCTATGCCTGCCAACTCGGCGAGCCGGGCGTGAAAATCGTCTGGCGGCGGCCGGACATGGTGTTGTCATTACAAGCATTTGCGTTAAGCTAGGCAGGTATAAAACAAAGGCAGGAAACTTAGTTGAAGTCGCTGTTACTGAAGCACCCTCACCAGGAGATCACACTATGAAACGAAGAAGTATGCTGGTTGTGCTTGCATCCATGCTGATGTCCCCCCTCGCATTTGCCCAATCCCCCATCGTCATCAAATTCAGCCACGTCGTCGCCCAGGACACCCCCAAGGGCAAGGCTTCCGAATATTTCAAGAAGCTCGCCGAAGAGCGCACCAAGGGCCGCGTGAAAGTCGAGGTCTATCACAACAGCCAGCTCTACAAAGACAAGGAAGAAATGGAAGCGCTGCAGATCGGCGCGGTGCAGATGCTGGCCCCCTCGCTCGCCAAATTCGGCCCGCTGGGTGTGCGTGAATTTGAGTTGTTCGACCTGCCTTACCTCTTCGACAGCTACGAAGAGCTCCATACTGTCACGCAGGGTGCGGTTGGTAAGCAGCTCCTCGCCAAGCTCGAGCCCAAGGGCATCACCGGCTTGGCTTTCTGGGATAACGGCTTCAAGGTGATGAGCGCCAATAAGCCGCTCAAGAAGCCGGAAGATTTCCGTGGCCTCAAGATGCGTATTCAGTCTTCCAAAGTGCTCGATTCCCAAATGCGCTCGCTGGGCGCCAACCCGCAGGTGATGGCCTTCTCCGAGGTGTATCAGGCCCTGCAAACCGGGGTGGTGGATGGCACCGAAAACCCGCCTTCCAACCTCTACACCCAGAAGATGCATGAAGTTCAGAAATTCGTCACCACCTCGGACCACGGCTATCTGGGCTATGCGGTGATCGTGAATAAGAAATTCTGGGATGGATTGCCGGCCGATATTCGCACCACGCTCGAAGGTGCGATGAAGGATGCCACCAAATATGCCAATGACATCGCCAAGAAAGATAACGACGATGCGCTGGAAGCGGTGCGCAAATCGGGTAAGTCGCAAGTTCAAGCCCTGACCCCGGCCGAGAAGAAAGAATGGAAGAAGGCCATGATCAAGGTGCATACCGATCAGGAATCCCGCATTGGCAAGGAGCTGATCCAGTCGGTTTACAAGGAAACCAAATTTAACCCTGCTGATTTCCAGTAAGTGTGTTGATACCCACCCCCTCAGGCATGACGCTTGAGGGGGTGTTTTTATCTGTCAGTGAGTGTTGGGGGTGCAATTCCCCCGCTGCTTGATGGTGCCCCTTAGCCGCCAAGTGGGCCGCCATCGCAGGGCTGTTTTGATCAAGGCAAGAAAAGGAGACGCGTGTGCTAAAGGTGCTTGATCGCTTGGAGGAGTGGCTGATTGCCCTATTGATGGGGGCCGCCACGGTGGTGATTTTTGCAGCTGTGACGCACCGCTTTCTGGCGGGGGCCACGGCGGCATCTATTTTTGGGCAGGACTTTCAGACTGCCGTGATTGCCATCAACATGAGTTGGGCGCAGGAGCTTTGCATCATCATGTTCGTATGGATGGCAAAATTCGGTGCGGCCTACGGCGTGCGCACCGGCATCCATGTGGGCGTGGATGTGATCATCAATCAATTAGCGCCGCATAATCGCCGCAAGTTTGTGCTCTTTGGATTGTTTTCCGGGGCGCTTTTTACCGGCGTGGTGTGTGCCCTGGGAGGCCGACTGGTGTGGGAAAACGGCATGCATCATGCGGTGTTCCAGTTTTTGTCCCTGCCGCTTGACGGGACCCCCGAAGGCCCGATCACCCCTGATCTGGAGTGGCCCACCTGGGTGGTGTATTCCGCGGTACCGCTGGGCTCGGCGCTCATGTGTTTCCGGTTTTTGCAGGTGGCAGTGAATTTCATTCGCACCGGCGAATTGCCGCATCACGACCATGGCCATGTCGATGGCATGGAAGAAGAACTCGGCCAAACGCCGGCCAAGAATTAAGGAAACCAAGATGAACGCTACCTTGATTTTCGTGCTGCTGCTGGCGCTTATGCTCACCGGCATGCCGATCTCGATTTCGCTCGGGCTCACCGTGCTGACCTTTTTATTCACCATGACCCAAGTGCCGATCGAGGCCGTGGCGCTCAAGCTTTTCACCGGCATTGAAAAGTTTGAAATCATGGCGATCCCGTTTTTCATCCTCGCGGGTAATTTCCTCACCCACGGTGGGGTGGCGCGGCGGATGATCAACTTTGCCACCTCAATGGTGGGGCACTTCCACGGCGGGCTGGGTTTGGCCGGCGTGTTGGCCTGCGCGCTGTTTGCGGCGGTCTCGGGCTCCAGCCCCGCCACGGTGGTGGCGATCGGCTCGATCTTGCTGCCGGCGATGGTGAAGGCAGGGTTTCCGAATCGTTTCGGCGCCGGGGTGATCACCACCTCCGGGGCTTTAGGGATCCTGATTCCGCCTTCGATCGTGATGGTGATGTATTCCGTGTCCACCAACACCTCGGTGGGTCAGCTTTTCATGGCAGGCGTGGTGCCGGGGATCATGCTGGCTTTTCTGTTGGGGGTCACCACTTGGTATCGCGCCTGGAAATTCGGCTATCCGCGTCTGCCCAAAGCGAGCGCGATGGAGCGTTTGCGTGCGTTTCGTGATTCCATCTGGGGTTTGTTGCTGATCGTGGTGGTGATCGGTGGGATTTATTCCGGGGTTTTCACGCCGACTGAAGCGGCCGCGATGAGCGCGGTGTATGCCTTCGTGGTGGCGGTGTTTGTCTATCGCGATATGCGTCTTTCCGATGTGCCGCGTGTGCTGCTGTCTTCAGCCAACATGAGCGCGATGCTGCTCTACATCATCACCAATGCTGTGTTGTTCTCCTTCCTTTTGACCAGTGAGAACATCCCGCAGACGCTGGCGGCCTGGCTGCTCGATCAGGGCTTGGGGCCGATCACCTTCTTGCTGGCGGTGAATATTCTCCTGCTGTTGGCCGGCAATGTGATGGAGCCTTCTTCAATCGTGCTCATCATGGCGCCGATTCTTTTCCCGGTGGCGGTGACCTTGGGTATCGATCCGGTCCATTTCGGCATCCTGATTGTGGTGAATATGGAAGTCGGGATGTGCCACCCGCCGGTGGGCCTGAATCTCTATGTGGCGAGCGGCATTACGAAAATGGGTATCACCGAGCTCACCATCGCGGTTTGGCCGTGGCTGCTCACCATGCTCGGATTCCTGGTGGTGGTCACCTATTGGCCGGGGCTCTCCCTCTGGCTGCCCAAGATGCTGGGGATGATGTAGCGGTTTGCCTGAGTCGGGGGGCTGGGCCACAATGACAAAAGGCCCGGCCCCTGGCGTTGTAGAATCTGTGTCTTTTCAGGGGTGGGGGTGGAACGTTTTTCGATGCAGGCATACCAAAACTCGAATGAAGCCCCGAAAACCGCCTAGCAGGGTCATGCCATGAGTGAGATTCAACGCACACAACTAAACATGCCAACCTCCCCGA
>JBEAUN010000010.1:0-5243 GCA_041161415.1 Pseudomonadota bacterium
GATCAATCCCGGCGTAAAGTCGCATCTCGGTCTCCTGGTTGATGACGCTGTGGTTGTGAGTTTGCAAACTCAACGATAGCGCCACCGCCCGGGGACCGACCCCGGCTAGATGATTATCAGGGGTTACGGGGTATTTGGTGAGGTCGCCCGATCACCTCTCGACCTTGCTCCCAAGAAACGGCTCGTGTCGCTATTTGTTATTCGTCACTTACAAAGCCCCCTCCGGAGGGCCCTGATACGTCCAAACGGCTCACTTCAGTGTCTTGCCCTCGCTTTTCCACGCCCGCGTCGGGGATTACTTTGCTCAGGGCGAACGGGTTGTTTGGTGGCGAATGCATGATTGGTTTGCGGGGCTGGGTGTAAGCGAGGTTTTTAATCTGGGCGCATCCTCTTTGAAGGCGTGTTGCAAACGGCGTGGATGCTGATTGCCTGCATTAGCCTGTCCTTAAAAGCGCGGTCGTTGGGTGAATGGGCGTTGTCGATTAGGATCGCGGTACTTGGTGAGCTCGCCCATCCACTCTTCGCCCTCGCTCAGGACGATCCACTCCACCCATGTCAGCGAGCAAGAAAGCCCGCCCTAAAACCCACTCCCATTCAACCGCACTTCCTGCATGATCACCGCCGCGATTTCTTCAATCGATTTGGTCGTCGAATCCAGCCAGCGGATACCTTCGCGCCGCATCATCTTTTGCGCGGCGTCGACCTCATACTGACAACTCTCAAGCGCCGCATATTTGCTACCGGGCCGCCGCTCCTCGCGAATGCGCGAAAGCCGCAGCGGGTCGATGGTGAGCCCGAAAAGTTTGCCCCGCATCCGATCCAGATTGGCCGGCAGACGCCCGCGCTGGAAGTCTTCCGGGATGAGCGGGTAATTGCCCACCTTTAACCCGAATTGCATTGCCAGATAAAGGCTGGTGGGCGTTTTGCCAGAGCGCGACACCCCCACCAAAATCACATCCGACTGCTCGAGCTCCTTGTCAGATACGCCGTCGTCATGGCTCAAGGTGAAATTGATTGCGTCGATCCGCTTGGCGTAATTCTGGCTATCCGCAATGCCATGAAAGCGCCCCACGGCATGGGTTGAGCGCACGCCGAGCTCCGACTCCAGCGGGTCGATAAATTTCTCGAATAAATCCATGAACAAGGCATCGGCCTGATGCAGCCGGGCGACTGCCTCAGCGCTTACCAGCGTGGAAAAAACCAGCGGGCGGGCGCCATCGCTTTGCCGCGCTGATTCAATCCTCGCCACGCACTCGCTCACTTTCTCGGGCGAATCCATGAAGGGCATCCGCACCTGGCGAAACTCGGTGTCGGGAAACTGCGCCAGCAGACTATGGCCGAGCGTTTCAGCGGTGATGCCGGTGCCATCGGAGATATAAAAAACGGTGCGTGTGTTGTGCGGCATGATGAGCTCGAAGACAATATCTCAATTGCATCGATGGTACCTGATTCCGCCCTGCCCACGCGTCTCACACAAGACGAAATCGCCCAAGGAGCGCCCACATGCTGATTGACCGACAACATTCCATGCTGCTGGTAGTGGATATGCAGACCCGATTGCTGCCAGCGATTCATGATCACCAGGCGGTGGTTGAGGGGGTGAGCTGGCTGATCGCCGCCGCGAAGCTGATGAATGTGCCGGTGCTTGCCACCGAGCAAAACCCCGCGGGCTTGGGGCCGACTTTGCCGGAAATCGCCGCGCTGTTGCCCCCTCGCAGCCAGGCCATTCCCGGCAAGCTTGAGTTTTCCTGCGCGGCTGGCCGATGCTTCGATGGCAGCGCCAGCCCCGAGCGACAGCAGGTGGTGGTGTGCGGCATCGAGGCCCATGTTTGCGTGCTGCAAACCGCGATTGAATTGCATGCGCGTGGCCGCAATGTGTTTGTGGTGGCCGATGCGATTGGCTCGCGCAAGGTCGCCGACCGCGATCTTGCGCTCTCGCGCCTGGCCGCCTGCGGGGTGTATGTGGTGAGCCGGGAGATGGTCGGCTTTGAATGGCTGCGCGCTGCCGGCAGCGATGAATTCCGGGCCTTCAGCAAGGCGCTCTTGAAAAGCACCTGAGATCGGGCGCGAGGGCCCCTTGGCCGCAGCAAGAAAGGGGTAAGCAAGGCGCGAGCGGTGTCACGAGCAGGCACGCGTTAGCGCTACAGCTTTGGTTTGACACAGCTGTCGTTACAGCTGTCAAACCAAAATAGAGATGTCCCCTTGTTTGTGGAATCCAGTGTGAATGCTGTTCGTTTAAGGCATCTCCCCGTCATAAGTTTGATGCTCAGTCGTAAAGCAACCATCATGACGGACAAGGCTTAAACGAACAGCATTAGGTCACATCTTGCCTTTTGCCACCACCGACCACTTCCACTACGACCAAGCCGGCCGTCTGTGGCGCACCAACGCCGGCGACGGCATCGACAAAATCGCCCTCTGCGATCTGCAAGGCAACACCACCCCTGACACCCGCAGCACAGTGTTGTTTGGTAAAGCCTTCCACCAAGCCTTCGCGGTACTGCCAGATACGCTGAATCAGGTTCGAGGTGACGCCAATGTAGATCGTCCCATTCCGCTGGCTGGCGAGGAGAAAGACAGCAGGCTGTCTCACGCATCGACCCCGCAGTGACCGTCATTCCCGCGCAGGCGGGAATCCAGCGTCGTTGCATTCTGGATTCCCGCCTGCGCGGGAATGACGGGTGAGTTACTGGGGTCAGCTCTCAATGCTGTTCGTTTAAGCCTTGTCCGTCATGATGCTTGCTTTACGACTGAGCATCAAACTTATGGGGGGGAATGCCTTAAACGAACAGCATTGGATCCAGTGTTGGATTTGGGCGGGGTTGGCGCCGTTTTGGGTGTCAAGGGCGGACGCAGTCCGGCGCAGCGCACCCTTGACACGCAAAGCGACGAGAGCACGCTGTTTCATGGCTGGATGCGGCATGGGCTGCATCCAGCCATGAATGCCCATGCGGGTTGCACGCCTCGATTTCCCTGAGGCGTTGTCGCTGGCTGGGTGCCCACGCGAGCGGAGTCTGGCGCAGCGCTCGATGGCCTGATCGACGCGCTCGTTGAGCGTTTTGTCATCGGCTGGCGGCGCCTTGTCGCGTAAAGGGTCAAACACCCGGTAGGGCAGACTCTCCGTGCCGTTAAGCAGCTCCACCCGCCCATTCAGATGCACGCACACCACGATCTTTTTGCCGCGCAACGCATAACGCGGTGTGCCCGCTGCGGTCTGCACGATGTAGCGCTGCCCCTTGAAAGTCACCACCAAATCCTTCGACAGCGTGCGCTCAAATCGCCAAGCGCAGATGCGCCGCAGCGCGAGCGCATCCTTATCCCACGATAGATGCGCATCGTGCTCATCGGCCGGGGCCTTGGCAAAACGCCGGTTGTGCTCCTCGAGATAGCTCTCCAGAAAATCATTCGCACCACGCATATCACAGACACCGGCGATGCGCAGCGCTTTGACCAGACGATCCTGTAGGGTCTGAAATACCCGCTCGATACGCCCCTTGGCCTGCGGGGTCATCGTCTGGATGGATTCAACCCCCAGCATGCCCAATGCACGCTCAAATTCGGTGGACGCCGGATCCTCCGGATCGTGCTTGGTGAAGATGCTGTGCCGGTCGCTGTAACAGGCGCCCGGAACGCCGTGACAATCGATGTAGGCAGACAAGCATGCCAGATAGGCCTGCGTGGATTCAACCTTGAAAAATCGCGCCAGCATGAGCCTGCTTGTGGCATCGTCAATGAATCCGATCAAGCACATCCGGGGGCCGCAACCTTCGAGCCAATCATGAGCGCTGCCATCAATCTGGATCAGCTCACCCAGGCGGGGCCTGCGCATGCGCGGCGGGTGGGCTCGGGCACGTTTGGGTCGGCGGATCTTCCACAGGCCCGCCTGTGTCATCCACGTCCTGAGGGTCTCAGTTGATCGGGTAAAACCGTGCTCCGAACGCAGGTACTCAGCAGCCAGTGTGGGAGCAAAATCGGCGTAGAGGGAAGAAACAATACCCACAAAATGGGCTTGTTCTGAGTCGTCAATTCGTCGATTCGAGGGGCGACCACGACGCCGGCTCACAAGCCCTTCTACACCCCCGGGCGCGATACGCTCTAATCAGCCGTTTGAGATGCCGAAGCGATAAATCAAGTCGTTCGGCACCTTCCACTCGTGAGCAGCCATTGCCTTCAATCGCCTTCAATACTTCCAGGCGCTTCAACTCCATCTCGCTCATGGTGATCAAGTCCCCACCCATGTCGTCCCCAGAAAAGATCAAAAGGGGGCATTTGTAATTTGGTGGAAGGGGACATTACTACTTTGGCGCTACACAGCTGTCGCTATAGCTTGAGCCAAAACGCCATCAGGGATATACTCACGCCCTCGAGAATTTGAGCAAGGCTCAGCAACAGCACGGTCGCGTTTTGAATCCCCTCGAAAAACACACGCTTGGCATCCATAGGGTGCGTCGATTTAAATCACACGACGACACGGCCGAGCGGAGGATTAACCCTATCAGGAGTTGTTTCACATGACCACGATGCGTCAAATGCTGGAAGCGGGTGTCCACTTCGGTCACCAAACCCGTTTCTGGAACCCCAAGATGGCCCCCTTTATTTTCGGCTATCGCAACAAGATTCACATCATCAACCTTGAAAAGACCCTGGTGAAATACCAGGAGGCGATGAGCTTTTTGCGTAAGCTCTCAGCCAACAAGGGCACCGTGCTGTTTGTCGGCACCAAGCGTCAGGCCCGCGAGATTCTGGCTGAAGAAGCCCAGCGCGCGGGTGTGGCTTATGTCGATGAGCGTTGGCTGGGCGGCATGCTCACCAATTTCAAGACCGTGAAACAATCCATCAAGCGCTTGAAAGATCTCGAGCAGATGCAGCAAGACGGCAGCATGGAGAAGCTCTCCAAGCGTGAAGCGCTTACCGTCTCCCGCGAGCTTGAGAAGCTGCAAAAGTCACTCGGCGGCATCAAGGACATGACCAGCCTGCCCGATGCGCTGTTTATCATCGATGTTGGCTTCCACAAGATCGCCGTTACCGAGGCCAAGAAGCTTGGCATCCCGGTGGTGGGTGTGGTGGATACCAACCACAGCCCCGAAGGCGTGGATTACATCATCCCCGGCAACGACGACTCCAGCCGCGCCATCCGCCTCTATGCCAGTGGCGCTGCCGATGCGGTGCTTGAAGGCCGTGCTCAAGGCATGGATGAGCTGGTTGCGCAGATCTCCGATGAATTCGTCGAGGTGGAAGAAGAA
>JBEAUN010000045.1:0-5395 GCA_041161415.1 Pseudomonadota bacterium
CCAGGCAAACCACACAAACAGCCCGAGCAAGGTGAAGGTCATCACCGCAAACCAATCGAAGGCATTGGCAGCGCCGCGACGCAGCGTGGGGAGCGCAGGGCCGGCAAGCAGCGCGAGCGGGGCGATCAGCGGTAAGGCGCTTGCGCTACGTAACTCACTGCAAAAAACCACCACCAGCAACGCACAAAGCAAAAAGGTGAGCGGCAATGCCACGGCCGGCGCAGCGAGTGATCGCCGTTGCCGCCACACGGCCCAGCCTGCCAGGGGCCAGGCCGGCCAGGCAAACCAGGCCAGTGTTTGCCCCCATTCGGGCAATGCCGCCAGTCGGCTTGCAGACGGCGCGAGCTTTTGCAATTCGCTCCCAAGCCAGCTCTCGATCAGCGTGGGGTCGTTGTGATAGACCAGCACCAAGTACCCCAGCGCCAATACGCCGGCCGCAAGCCCTGAGAGGGCCAGCGCGATGAGGCTTCCCCGGGTGCGCAAGCCAGCATGCAGCACCGGCCCCAACAGCCAGGCGGGCGCGAGCAGCAAGCCACCTGCCAGCCCACCCGAGAGCATGACACCGGCCAAGCCCGCGGCAGCTAACAGACCGCCGCGCACCGGGTGTCGATCAATCTGCGCGAGCCCAAGGTACCCCACCGCGGCCATAGCCACCACTGCCATCATCGGTTGCGTTTCATGGGAATGCACCAACAAGCCCAGCGAGCCCAAGCTCACCAATACCGTAGGCGCACTGGCTGCCAGGCCATGCCAGCGCGTTGCGGTCAGGCCCAGTGAAGCAAACAAGACCGCAGCAAAAGCCGCCGAGGCCAGTCGCGCAGCATCGGGTGGCGTGAGCAGCCAGCCGAGCAATTGAGCCATCGCAGCGGCTGCCCAATGATAGAGCGGAGGGTATTCAAGGTGCGGCGTGCCGGCGAGCTGCGGCACCCAATCGAAACCACCTTGCAGCATCGACCACACCACCCCGAAATGGGTGGCATCATCGCCCTTCCAAGGGTCGTGCCCGATACTGCCGGGGAGCAGAAACACCATCACCCACAGCACCAGCGCCAAGCCCCGAGGCGGGGTGCCGAGGAGCGATTGAGCGAGGGTTTGGGGGGCTTCGAAAGGTGGGCGCATATCTGCGCGATTATGCGCGAAGTTTGTGCCTTTGAGTGGCTGGATGTCAGTTGGCGGGGTAAAACATCTGAGCAGAATTCCCCCGCTCCCGCGCCACCTTCTGCCTCACAGGGTGCGTGTCAAAGTGCGTGTTGCGTGAAGTGCCCGGCCACCGGCGGGCCCGGGGTGGTCACGATCGCTCAATGCCGGGCAAAAAAATGAGCAGCTTAAGCTGCCCATTTTTACTGATGCTTCGGCGTTCGGCGGGCCATGCCAAGTGAATCTAGGCAAGACCGCAAGCCTGAAAGGCGCTATTGCGCGTAACGCCGATCTTTTTGCAACGCTTGCCCCCTGCATGCCAACCAGGCTGACAGGCCGCACCCGGCGGTGCTTAGGCGCGCGAGCCGGTGTTGCCGTATTTCTGGCGGAAGCGCTCGATGCGGCCGGCGGTGTCGAGAATCTTCTGCTTGCCGGTGTAGAAAGGGTGGCACTCTGAGCAGACTTCAATGTGAAGAGGCTTCACGACAGAAGACTTGGTCTTGAAGGTGTGGCCGCAGCTGCAGGTCACATCGATTTCTGCGTAATCGGGGTGGATACCGTTTTTCATGTCAGATCCTGAAGTCGTGCCCCGTGGTTTTGGCGAGGCCCATTTGAAAAGGCGGTGAGTATGCCCGAGACCGTGTCCAATTGCAAGCCAGCGCCTTGGCGAGCGATGGCTTCCAGCACCGTTTGGCCAAGGTTTTCATCGGGCTGCGGACGGAAGTCGCGGATCTGCGCTTTTTGGGTCTTTGCATCCCATTCGGCCTGGAAAAGCGCATCCATCAGGCACCACGCTGAAAACGCTGCAGGGCTCGTCATGCTCTCGCTTTGAGCCTTCACCCGGCACATGGTGATGGCATAAGTCATGGAGGCATTGACTTCCATGTTGGCAAGCAGGCGCAGCCTGTCACCCAATCGGTTGGCCAGTGCGTCGGCTTGCTCGTATGAGATTCTTTCAAGCAGCCGCGCATTGCCCGGCGTAAGCGTCGCATCGCCCGACTCCCCGATGGCGGCAAGATAGAGGCGGTTGGTGAACATCCAGGCGAAGAACAAGTCTTCACCCAAGTCCTTGACGGATCTCATTTCGGCTTGAACGATGTTGTAGCACTCAAGCGCGGTGCCCCAATCGACATGCTGCTCGATCGGGCCGACGGGGTTTTTCGGCGGTTCGCTGCGATGCTTGTCAATCGTTCTCGCCCACAGGCCACCCATCGGCACACAGGTGAGCAAGGTGTTAACCAGCTCGACATCATCCACCCCTTCCACTGACCGCTGGCGCGGATTGCGGTTCTGGAGCAACAGCGTTTCATCGAGCCATTCACGCGCCTGCCCAATGGTGACCTTTCCTTGCGCGATCTGGGCCATGCGTTTGGCCGCACTGAAGATGCGGTGTGTGTTCTGGCTTTCTGCTTCCACACCAGCCGGGAAAATTTTCTGGACCACGCCCTCAGCCACAGCGATGGCGAGTTTTTCCGCATCCGCGAGCAGCCTTACGATCTCGAATTCATTGAGTTCCGCGATATGCGCTTCGAGCGCACCGGGCGAATCCATGTCAACATTGCTTCGCCGCAGGGATTCAATGGCGGCGGCGAGCGACTCGCCATAACGACTTTGCGATCGGGTAATGCTCGCCTCTTCCATCTGCTGACGGGCGATGGCTTCGGCACGGATGAAGGATTGATTGTTGGCATCACGCGCACCACTGCGCTGCGCGCGCAGACGCTCCAGCAACTCCTGCCGTTTCAATGAGTCGGCAGCGGGTTTGGCTTCTGCGGCATCGGCTTTGCGCGCCTTCTCGCGGCGCGCGGCTTCGATCGCTTCTTCGAGCAGGGCGTCTTCCTCGGAGCGAGCGTCTTTGCGCGGGGCGCGGGCGAGCGTGGCGAGCTGCTGCTGCAAGGAATCGAACACCGTGGCCAGCAGTTTTTCCGACTCGGTGTGGGCGGATCGCAATTTGGCCAACAGGTCTTTGAACACAGGCGACGGCTTGTGGTTGCGGTCGAGCAGTTGTTTGGTGAGCGCCGCGAGCGACTCTTTATCGAAGCTGCGCACCAGTTCGCGCATTTTTTTCTTGCGCTCGTTGCCGGAGAGCTTGCTCGCGGCGATCAATTGCGCCGGCAAATGCGCGGGGCGGTTCAAGCCGAGCGCGGTGCAGTAATTTTCCAGATTGCGATAAGCGAGTAGCCGACGACCAAGTTGCTCAATAGCATGATCGAGAAACGCGCGCGCCTGCGTGCCCTCAAGCCGCCCGGATTCGGCGCGGCAGAAGGCGCATAAGGCTTCGTTCTGGGTGCGCAAGCGATCGATCGCCTCGATCGACAAATCATCGCTCGCTTCCAGCACCGCGCGCGGCGCGGCGGAAAGCGGCGTGGACGCCGCGGCCTGATGCGCGGCCTGGGCTTCCAGGAAGCTCATCGCATCGCTGTGTTTTTCCGTCCAGCGCGGCAGGTTGCCTAGCGTTTCTTCGACATGCGCGGCCAGGGCGCCTTCGCCGTCATCCCCCTTCTCCTGAGCCAGCCGGGCAATCGTTTCGGTGGTGGCCTGCGGCGAATCCATCGCCACCCAGGCGCGCGACAGCGAGGCGTGGCTTTTGATGACTTTCGCGTGCAATTCGGCGGGCAAGAGCAAGGCCGCAAGCGCGAGATCGGCTTCGGCCTGTTTCGGGAAGGCCCGGCACAAAGCGGCGACCAGCTCACCATGCGTGGCGGCGGAATTTTTAAGCGCGTCGGTGCGCGCTGACAGTGCGCTATTGAGATCGGTGAGCGCGGGGTCGGTGTCGCCTTGTTCGACGGCGGCTGTCACAGCCTCTTGCAAGCGCTGCTCTGCCTCGCTGCTCAATGCATCGAGCAGCGGCCCGATGGCTGCCGCGCGGGCTGAAGCCGGCAGTGCGCGTAAGGTTTGCAAGGTATCGGCCAGCGCGTCGGGGCGCTTTGGGGCAACAGGGGCAGATTGGGCCAAAGGAAAGCGCGTGGCGCCTGGGGTGAAGACAGGGGCGTTTGCTCGCAACATGATGAAAACCGGAGAAGGGGGCAACAAAAACAAAAAATGAGCGGGGGCACGCGAAGCGCGGCGGGGGCGGATTGTCCTAGGTTGGCGCTTTGATATCAAGCCCGGCAGTGCATACCGGACCGCGGCGCAGAAGTTGCGCCGGCGAACAAAAACTTTTATAGTCGCCCGCATGGCACACTCAATCCTCTCCGCCAATTCTTCACCCCGCATGACCGGCCTGCTTCTGGCCCGGCCGCTGCTGCGCTTCGCGCGCTGACTACCCTCCTCTAAAATCCAATTTGAGTCTGTCAATGAGCCCCAAGCGGGTTCGAGGGCCGCTGTGGCCAGCACTGGAGATACACCATGAAAGATCAACTCATCATTTTCGACACCACCTTGCGCGATGGCGAACAAAGCCCGGGCGCCGCCATGACGCGGGAAGCAAAACTGCGCATCGCTCGTCAGCTGGAGCGGATGCGGGTGGATGTGATCGAAGCCGGTTTTGCCGCTGCGTCCAATGGCGATTTTGAATCGGTGCGCGCAGTGGCCGAGGCGATCAAGGACTCCACCGTCTGCTCCTTGGCCCGCGCCAATGAAAAAGACATCCGCCGCGCCGGTGAAGCCCTGCAGCCCGCGGCCCGCGGCCGCATTCACACCTTCATCGCCACCAGCCCGATTCACATGCAGAACAAACTGCGCATGACCCCGGATGAGGTGGTCGAAGCGGCGGTGAAGGCAGTCAAGCTAGCGCGTGAATTCACCGACGACGTGGAGTTTTCTGCGGAAGATGCGGTGCGCTCGGAAATGGATTTTCTGTGCCGCATTTTCGAGGCTGTGATCAAGGCCGGCGCCAAGACACTCAATGTGCCCGACACCGTGGGCTACAGCATTCCTTCCTTGCTTGAAGAGCGCTTTGCCACGCTGATCGCCCGCGTGCCCAATGCCGATCAGGTGATCTGGTCGACTCACTGCCACAACGACTTAGGCATGGCGGTGGCCAATTCGCTGGCCGCGGTGCAAGGTGGCGCGCGGCAAGTGGAGTGCACCATCAACGGCTTGGGCGAGCGTGCTGGCAATGCGGCGTTGGAAGAGATCGTGATGGCGGTGCGCACCCGCGCCGATCTTTTCAATGTGGAAACCCGCATCGACACCACCCAGATCGTGCCGGCCTCAAAGCTCGTCTCCCAGATCACCGGCTACCCGGTGCAGCCCAACAAGGCGGTGGTGGGTGCCAATGCCTTCGCTCATGAATCGGGCATCCATCAGGATGGCG
>JBEAUN010000048.1:0-2585 GCA_041161415.1 Pseudomonadota bacterium
AGCGCGTTCTTGTCGGTCATCTCTCGTGGAAAAAATCCGAGAGTGGACACGATTTCCTGGCTGTTTACAACAGCCCGTGGTAGGTGCCTGAGCGTGAACGAGTTTTGATGCTCCGGCCCTGATCCCCCCACCGCCCCAGCCATTTGGTTTAAAGTCCCGCTTTTTGAGCATCACCGTGGCCAACGCGACATTCCCCTACACCCGGGCTGATCTTGAGGGATGCCTCAAACGAGACAACCTGCTCAAAGCCGAGGACTATCTCCGCGCTGTGGAAAACATCCAATGGCACGATGAGTTTCGGGTGAGAGCGCAGGTGAAAGGCACCCGCGCAAGGCCTTACACGACCGATATCCATTTCACTCACCACCGCGGCCGACTTGTCATCACAGGAGTCTGCTCCTGCCCAGTGGGGTTTAACTGCAAGCATGTCGCCGCGGTTTTGCTAGTCGGGCTTCAGCAGCCGGATGAGCGCACCCCGCATGCCATGCGCCACGAATTAAGAGCCTGGCTCGAGCGCTTCCGCGCGGCAGTCAGCGCGCCCAACGATGCCACGCAGGCGACGAAATCCGCCCCGCCGAAAACCCATGCCCTGACTTACGTTCTCTCAAGGCGGCAATATGACGCCACCACCGAGCTGCGGATCCACAAATCCAGATTCGCCAAGGATGGCTCGCTGCGCGCACTCGATCAGTCCTGGAACAATATCGACAATGCGCTATCGACCTCCCCTGCGTTTTTGTCGAATGAGGACATTCCAATCTTGCGCATATTGCGCTTGAGTCGTGGGCTGTCATACGGGGAGATCTTCTCGCTGCGGGGTGAAGAAGGCAGCGATCTTTTAAAGCGCATTTTAAATACCGGGCGGGCCTATTTTCGGGCGGGTGCAGGGGCGTTACATCATGGTGTGCCGATTGCGTTGCGTCCGGCCGAACCCAGACGGGGCGAGATCGCGTGGGTGCCCAATGAACAGGGCCAGATGCGCCCGGTGGTAGAAACCCAACCGGGCGCTGATCTGCTGGTGCTGGAAACCCGCCCTTTTTGGTATGTGGATGGCACCACGGGCGAGGTGGGCAGCATCAGCCTGCCGTGTGATGAGGACCACATCGAGGCGCTGCTCAGCATTCCGCCCATCACGCTCGAAGAGGGGCTCGAGGTGGGTGCCACCCTGCAAGCCATCGCCCCTGCCCTGCCCTCGCCGGTGGGTGATCTGGAAGCGATCCCGAGGGTGGAGGATCATCCACGGGCCGTCCTCAAGCTCGATTGCCAGCCGGTTGCTTGGGCAAGTGCCAGAGTCCCGGTGCAGGATCGCAAGCTGGATTTCGGAATGGTTTATTTCCGTTATGGCGGGCATGAGGTGGCCGCTTCTTCAAGCGGCTCGCTGGTGAAGGGCGCAACAGGCAATCTCGTTCGCATCCATCGCCGAGCCGATGAGGAAGCCTCGGCTCTCAAGCTCCTGAAGGCGGCTGGGTTCTCCCCCCTGGTGGTAAGCCAAGTACAAGGGCCGATCGCTTTCCCGCGGAATGCTTTTGTCCCGCAGACCGCGACGCACTGGCCAGCCATCATGCAGGAGATCATTCCCATGCTTCGTACAGCAGGCTGGGATATTGAAATTGCACCCGCATTCCGCTTCAACATCACCCCAGTCGAGGCCATTGAGGGCCGCATCGAAGAAAATGCAAATGGCTGGTTTGATCTGGAAATGGGCATTACCGTGGGCGAGCGAAAAATCCGGCTCGAGCCCTTGCTCGCGGAATTATTCCGACGCGATTCTCGCTGGCTTTCCGGCAAGCTCGATGCCATCCCCGATGACGAGGCCATCTTGCTCCGTGGCGAAAACCACGAGAATCTGCAGATTGCGGCCTCGCGCATCAAACCCCTGGTTAGGGTTTTGATTGACCTCTTTGATGACGTAGGCCGGTCTGATCTGCGCGTCTCGAAATGGGATGTGAATCGGCTCGCCGCGCTCAATGACACCGCGCACTGGCAATTCAAAGCACACAACGAGATTCAGGAGATGGCTCGGCGGCTCGCCAGCGGCCCGGGTGTTAAGCAGGTCATGCCGCCCACAGGCTTGAGCACCACGCTGCGCGCCTATCAAAGCCAAGGCTTGAGCTGGATGCAATTTCTGCGAGAACAATCGCTCGGCGGGGTGCTGGCTGATGACATGGGGCTGGGCAAAACCGTCCAAGCTTTGAGCCACATCTTGCTTGAAAAAGAAGCCGGCCGGCTGGACCGCCCCGCGCTGGTGGTGATGCCCACCACCCTCATTCACAACTGGAAAGACGAAGCCGCTCGCTTCACCCCGGATCTCAAGGTGCTCGATCTGCATGGCCCGCTGCGGCATGAGCGATTCGATTTGATTGGAGAGCATGATCTGGTGCTCAGCACCTATCCGCTGGTTTGGCGCGATGAAAGCGCCCTGGCGAGTCATGCTTATCACATCATCATTCTCGACGAAGCCCAAAACGTCAAAAACGCCGACACACGCGCGGCGCAAACCTTGCGCAATCTCGAAGCCCGACACCGCTTGTGCTTGACCGGCACACCGCTTGAAAACCACCTGGGCGAGCTGTGGGGGCAATTTG
>JBEAUN010000092.1:0-4413 GCA_041161415.1 Pseudomonadota bacterium
CAGAAGATGAGCCATGCATCACCAGGTGGGTGTTGGGGATGCGCGCATGAATCGCCTTGATGCGCTCGATGGCGAGGATATCCCCCGTCGGCTTGCGGCTGAATTTATACGCGCCATGAGAGGTGCCAATGGCAATGGCCAGCGCATCGCACTGGGTTTGGCGCACGAAGTCAGCGGCTTGCTCGGGGTCGGTGAGCAGCATGTCGCGGGTCATGGTGCCTTCCGCGCCGTGGCCGTCTTCCTTGTCGCCCTTCATGGTTTCGAGTGAGCCCAAGCAGCCCAGCTCACCCTCCACGGTGACGCCGATCGAATGCGCGAATTCCACCACTTGGCGGGTGACATTCACGTTGTATTCAAAATCAGACGGCGTCTTGCCGTCAGCCAGGAGCGAGCCATCCATCATCACGCTGGAAAAGCCGGAGCGGATCGCCGCCATGCATACCGCCGGCGATTGGCCGTGGTCTTGGTGCATCACGATCGGGATGTGCGGATAGGCTTCCACGGCCGCGGTGATGAGGTGACGCAGGAAAGCTTCGCCGGCGTATTTGCGGGCACCGGCCGAGGCTTGCATGATCACCGGGCTGTCGGTTTCGGCGGCGGCTTCCATGATGGCCTGCACCTGCTCGAGGTTATTCACGTTGAAGGCCGGCAAGCCGTAGCCGTTTTCCGCGGCATGATCGAGCAGCTGGCGCATGGATACGAGGGGCATGGTGTTCTCCTGTGAGGGCGTTTATGAGGGGTGCGGCGGGGGTTAGCGATGCTCCCCGACCTTGACGATTTTCATGGTGTTGGTGCCACCGGCCTTGCCGATCGGCTCGCCGATGGTGATGACGATGAGGTCACCCTTTTCCACGGCGCCTTTTTCGATCAGCACATCTTCTGCATCGCGCAGCAGCTGATCGCGGTCTTTGTCATGCTGGCGCATGAGGAGGGGCCGCACGCCGTGATAGAGGCTCAAGCGATACAGCGTGCGCTCTTCCGGGGTGAGCGCATAGATTGGCACCCCGGCATTCAAGCGCGACATCCACAGCGCGGTGGAGCCCGATTGGGTGAGCGCGACGATCGCCTTCACCTTGAGGTGGAAAGAAGTGAAGAGCGCCGCCATCGCCACCGATTGATCGATGCGGGTGAAGATGCGATTCAAAAAATCGCGATCGAGCGTGAGCTCGGCGGATTTTTCGGCTTCCACACACACGCGGGCCATCGATTCGACGGTCTCCACCGGGTATTTCCCCGAGGCCGTCTCAGCGGAGAGCATCACCGCATCGGTGCCGTCTAACACGGCATTGGCCACATCCGAGACTTCTGCGCGGGTGGGCACTGGGCTTTGAATCATTGATTCCATCATCTGCGTGGCAGTGATGGTGAGCTTGTTGTGTTCCCGGGCCAGGCGAATCATGCGCTTTTGCAAGGCCGGCACTGCGGCATCGCCCACTTCGACGGCCAGATCGCCACGCGCCACCATGATGCCATCGGACGCTTTGAGGATCTCCTCCAGCGCCGGGATGGCTTCCGCGCGCTCGATCTTGGCGATCAGCAAGGCATTCGAGCCGGCTGCAGCGAGCAGTTGGCGGGCCAGCAGCATATCCACGCCAGATTTTGGAAACGACACCGCCACCAGATCGACATTCAGCGAAGCGGCGGTCTTGATGTCTTCCATGTCTTTGGGCGTGAGCGCCGGCGCAGACAAGCCGCCGCCTTGGCGATTGATGCCCTTGTTATTGGAGAGCTCGCCGCCTGCCTTGACGCGGGTGTGAATCTCTTTGCCTTCCACCTTGTCCACGGTGAGCGTGATGCGCCCGTCATCGAGCAGCAGCACATTGCCCGCGCTCACATCATTGACAAGCTCGGGGTAATCCAGCCCCACGCGAGTGTCATCGCCCAGGGTGCAGGTGGCATCGAGGATGAAGGCTTGGCCGGCTTCGAGCTGGATTTTGTTCTGCGCGAATTTGCCCACGCGGATTTTGGGGCCTTGCAGATCGGCCATGATGCCCACCACGCGGCCCGTGGCTTTGCATACTTTACGCAGGGTTTCCACCCGCTTGCGATGATCATCCGCGGTGCCGTGGGAAAAATTGAGCCGCACCACATCCACCCCGGCGGCGACCAGCCGGGTGAGCATGGTTTCATCCGTTGAAGCCGGGCCGAGTGTGGCGACAATCTTGGTGCTGCGCATGGGTGTCCTTCTGCAGTGTTCAGTCGTTGGCGCGTTGCGCGAGGGCTTCCACGGCCGGCAGCGTCTTGCCTTCCAGGAATTCAAGGAACGCGCCGCCGCCGGTGGAGATGTAACCCACCTTGTCGGTGATGTCGTATTTCGAGATGGCCGCGAGTGTGTCGCCGCCGCCTGCGATCGAAAAGGCGGGCGATGCGGCAATGGCCTGAGCAATGGTTTTGGTGCCTTCGCCGAATTGATCGAATTCAAACACGCCCACCGGACCATTCCACACCACGGTGCCGGCGGTGCCGATCTTGTCAGCGAGCAGCGCTGCGGTCTTGGGGCCGATATCGAGAATCAGATCATCTTCGGCCACATCAGCGACATCCTTGATGGTGGCGGGGGCCGCAGACGAGAATTCCTTGGCGCAGACCACATCCACCGGGATGGGCACACTCGCGCCACGCGCTTTCATGCCGTCGATGAGCTTTTTCGCTTCATCCACCAGATCCGGCTCGGCGAGCGATTTGCCGATCTTCAAGCCCGCGGCGAGCATGAAGGTATTGGCAATCCCGCCGCCCACGATCAAGCCATCGACCTTTTCCGCCAGCGAGGCGAGGATAGTGAGCTTGGTGGACACCTTCGAGCCAGCCACGATGGCGAGCAACGGCCGCTTGGGCGCACCCAGCGCGCGACTCAGCGCGTCGAGCTCAGCCGCGAGCAAGGGGCCGGCGCAGGCCACGGGCGCGGCGAGTGCCAGCGCATGGGTGGTGGCTTCAGCGCGGTGCGCGGCGCCGAAGGCATCATTGGCGTAGATATCGCAGAGCTTGGCCATTTTGGCGGCAAGCTCGGTGTTGTTTTTCTTCTCACCTACATTGACCCGGCAGTTTTCCAGCAGCACCAGTTGGCCGGGTTTGACATCCACCCCGTTTTCCACCCAGTTTTGCACCAGCGGCACGTCCATCCCCAACAGCAGGCTCATGTGTGCGGCGATCGGTGCGAGTGAGTCTTCAGCGCGCAGCTGCCCTTCAGTGGGGCGGCCCAGGTGGGAGGTCACCATCACCGCGGCGCCGCGCTCGAGCGCCAAGCGAATACCCGGGAGCGAGGCGCGGATGCGGGTGTCATCGGTGATGTTGCCCGCATCATCTTGCGGCACATTAAGATCGGCGCGGATGAAGACCCGCTTGCCGGAAAGATCGAGGTCAGTGAGTTTGCGGAATTTCATGGTGTGACAAAAAGGCGATCACATCGAAAAAACGCCCCGGCAGTTTCTCCGGGGCGTTGTGAGGGGATTACTTCGCGTTCATGAGCGCAATGGTGGTGTCCAACATACGGTTGGAGAAACCCCACTCGTTGTCATACCAGGACAGCACCTTGACAAGCTTGCCGCCCATCACGCGGGTTTGGGTGGAATCGAACACCGAGCTCAAGGGATTGTGATTGAAGTCGATCGACACCAGGGGCTCGATGTTGTAGCCCAGCACGCCCTTCAATTCGCCTTCGGCGGCCGCCTTCATGATGGCATTGACTTCATCCACGGTGGTGTCGCGCGCGGCGGTGAAGGTGAGATCGACCACGGACACATTGATGGTCGGCACGCGCATGGCAAAGCCGTCGAGCTTGCCGTTGAGCTCAGGCAGCACCAGGCCCACAGCGGCGGCCGCACCGGTCTTGGTGGGGATCATCGACTGTGTTGCCGAGCGCGCGCGGCGCAGGTCTTCGTGATAGACGTCGGTCAGCACTTGATCGTTGGTGTAGGCATGGATGGTGGTCATCAGGCCTTCCAACAGGCCGATTTTTTCATGCAGGGGCTTGACCAGCGGGGCCAGACAGTTGGTGGTGCAGGAGGCATTGGAAATCACGGTGTGCGAGGCACGCAGCACATCATGATTGACGCCGTAGACCACGGTCGCGTCAACATCCTTGCCACCCGGCGCCGAGATCACGACTTTTTTCGCGCCACCGCTGAGGTGTGCCGACGCCTTTTCCTTGCTCGTGAAGAAGCCTGTGCACTCGAGCACCACGTCAACGCCCAGTTCGCCCCAGGGCAACGCCGCCGGGTTGCGATTGGAAAGCACCCGGATGCGGTCGCCATTGACCACGATGGAATCGCCATCCACCGTGACGGTGCCCGGGAACCGGCCGTGCGCCGTGTCGTACTGGGTGAGATGGGCGTTGATCTTTGCATCGCCCAGATCGTTGATCGCGACGATTTCGATGGGGTGCTTTTTTCCGCCCTCATAGTGGGCCCGGAGGAT
>JBEAUN010000130.1:0-3500 GCA_041161415.1 Pseudomonadota bacterium
CCCCACGGTCTGCAAGAGGCTTTCGAACAGCTCGAAGGCCTCGCGCTTGTATTCCTGCTTGGGGTTTTTCTGCGCATAGCCGCGCAGGTGGATGCCCTGACGCAGGTGATCCAGCGCCGCCAGATGCTCGCGCCAGTGGGTGTCGAGCACCTGCAGCATGACATTGCGCTCAAAGCCCTGCCACGCCTCCTGGCTCACCTGCGCCACCTTGGCTTCATAGGCCTCATCGGCTGCCTTGATGATGCGCGCGAGGACATCTTCATCGATCAAAGTGGGCTCGTCCTTCACCCACTGCGCGACGGGCAGATCGAGCATGAATTCGCCGCGCAGACTGGTTTCCAGCGCGGTGAGCTCCCACTGTTCTTCGATCGCCTCGGGCGGCACGTGAGCGCGGAACAGCGCCGTGATCTGGCCGTGACGCATGCCGCTGATGGTGTCGGAGATATCGCTCGCTTCGAGCAATTCATTACGCTGCTGATAGATCACGCGGCGCTGGTCATTGGCCACATCGTCGTATTCCAGGAGCTGCTTGCGGATATCAAAATTGCGCTGCTCGACTTTGCGCTGCGCCGATTCCAGCGAGCGGCTCACCAGCGGGTGCTCGATCGCTTCACCCTCGGGCATCTTCAAGCGCACCATGATGGCATTGAGGCGATCGCCCGCGAAAATCTTCATCAGCGGGTCTTCCAGCGACAGATAAAACCGCGACGAGCCGGCATCGCCCTGACGCCCGGAGCGGCCGCGCAGCTGGTTGTCGATACGACGCGATTCATGGCGCTCGGTGCCGATGATATGCAGCCCGCCGGCTTCAAGCACCGCCTGATGCAGGCCCGCCCACTCCTCGCGCATGGCAGCGATGCGGCTGGCCTTCTCGCTCTCGGGGATCGACTCGTCTTGCTGCAGCGCCTCGATGGTTTTTTCGATGTTACCGCCCAGCACGATGTCGGTGCCGCGGCCGGCCATGTTGGTGGCAATGGTGATCATGCCGGGTCGTCCGGCCTGCGCGACGATCTCGGCTTCGCGCGCGTGCTGCTTGGCATTGAGCACCTGGTGGGCGAGCTTTTCCTGGGTGAGGATGGCCGACACGATCTCAGAGTTTTCAATCGAGGTAGTACCCACCAGCACCGGCTGGCCGCGGTCGTGGCACTCGCGGATATCGGCCACCACAGCGCGGTATTTCTCAGCCGCGGTGCGATACACCTTGTCGTTGTGATCGATACGCTGCATCGGCCGATGGGTGGGAATCACCACCGTCTCAAGGCCGTAGGTCTGATTGAATTCGTAGGCTTCGGTGTCGGCTGTGCCGGTCATGCCGGAAAGCTTGCCGTACATGCGGAAATAATTCTGGAAGGTGATCGAGGCCAGCGTCTGGTTTTCCGCCTGAATCGCCACGCCTTCCTTGGCTTCCACGGCCTGGTGCAAGCCATCCGACCAGCGGCGGCCGGCCATCAAGCGCCCGGTGAATTCATCAACAATGATGACCTCGCCTTGTTGCACCACGTAGTGCTGATCTTTGTGATAGAGGCTGTGGGCGCGCAGTGCAGCGTAGAGGTGGTGCACGAGCAGGATATTGCCCGGGTCGTAAAGACTCGCGCCCTCGGGCAAAAGCCCCATCTGGCCGAGAATCTGCTCGGCTTTCTCATGGCCGGCTTCGGTCAGCAACACCTGATGCGCCTTGAGATCGACGGTGTAATCGCCGGGGGATTCTTCGGTTTCGCAGCGATCCAGCAAGGGCGGCAGGGCGTTGAGCTTCATGTAAAGCTCGGTGTGATCTTCGGCCTGCCCGGAGATGATGAGCGGGGTGCGCGCCTCATCGATCAGGATGGAGTCGACTTCATCGACGATGGCATAGGCCAGGCCGCGCTGCACCCGCTCGCGCACGTCATAGACCATGTTGTCGCGCAGGTAATCGAAGCCGAATTCATTGTTGGTGCCGTAGGTGATGTCAGCGGCATAAGCGGCTTGCTTGTCCTCATGGCTCATCTGCGAGAGATTCACCCCCACTGTGAGCCCGAGGAAACGATACAGCCGGCCCATCCACTCGGCGTCGCGCTGGGCGAGGTAGTCATTGACGGTGACCACATGCACACCGCGGCCGGTGAGCGCATTGAGATAAGCAGGCAAGGTGGCCACCAGGGTTTTGCCTTCACCGGTGCGCATTTCCGCGATCTTGCCGGCATTGAGCACCATGCCGCCGATCAGCTGCACATCGAAGTGGCGCATCCCCAAGGCGCGCTTGCCGCCTTCTCTCACCACCGCAAACGCCTCGGGCAGGATGTGCTCCAAGGTTTCGCCGTTTTTCACGCGCTCTCGGAATTCCGCGGTCTTGGCGCAGAGCGCCTCATCCGACAAAGCGGCCACCGCAGATTCGAGCGCATTGATGCGGCTCACCACCTGGTGGTATTGCCGAATCAGCCGGTCATTGCGGCTGCCGAACACTTTTTTGAGGAGGGTTGCGATCATGGAGATGTGCCCAAGCGCGTAGCGGAAAACCCGCCGCGAAAAAAGCGCGATTCTAACACGCCGGACCCCGGCAAAAGGGGGCGATTCCACGCTGCCGCATGGGCAGCTCAAGTAGTCTGTGCGGCGGGGGAAAACGTTTTTATTTCGGCACGATCACTTCTGAGCCAAGGCGCTGCCCTGAGCGCGGCGCAAGAAGCGATCGGGATTTTGGGCTACCCCGCCGGCGCGCACTTCAAAATGCAGATGCGGGCCTGTCGAGCGACCGGTGGAGCCGACAGTGGCAATCTTCTCGCCGCGACGGACGAGGGTGCCTGGGCGGGTGAGAATTTTCGCGGCATGGGCATAGCGTGTGGTGATACCAAAGCCGTGGTCAATCTCGACCAGATTGCCATATTGCGGATGCGGGCTCGCAGTGATGACCATGCCGGCGGCAGCCGCCACAATCGGGGTGCCCTCCTCCGCCATGAAATCCACCCCTTCATGCATCGCCCGCTGCCCGGTGAAAGGGTCGATGCGCCAGCCGAAGGAGGAAGAATTCCACTGCACCGGCACAGGCAGGGTGGAGGGCAGGCGGGCCTCTTTCAAACGCTGATCGAAAATCTCGTTTTCCAGGAGGTCGAATAACTCATCCTTCAAGCCAATCTGCCGAGCCAGCTCATCGACCTGGCTTTGCAATTGTGCCGGCGTGAGATTGAAAGCCGGCTGGGAGAGCGGCCCGCCCTGGCTTGGGCGCGTCTGCGTGGCGGCCTTGATCTCGGCGGGCTTCAAGCCCACACTCGTGCCCAACCGCTCGCCCAGTGAATTGAGGCGAATCAGTTCCGCCTGCATCTGCCCCAAGCGCACCGCCATAGCATTGACGTTGTCGCGCATGAATTCTGCAGAGCGGCGATGCTCATCAGCCCTGAGGGAGGCGACAATGTCCTCGACGAAAGGCAGCTTCCACTCCACCGCGGTGCGCAACGTGACCACTGAGAACAGCGATGCGGTGAACAACACCAGAAACGAAAACACCACCGCAAGACCGGTGAGGTGCCAAC
>JBEAUN010000161.1:0-20031 GCA_041161415.1 Pseudomonadota bacterium
GCTTGGGCAAGCTCAGGCTCCCGTTTGCCCGGCCCGGCAAAGCTGATGGAATGCGCGGGCATGCCGCTGTCGAGCGCGATATTGAGCTCCTCGCCGGAGGCTACATCGAGGCCATCGACCAATCTGGCGAGATGGCACACCAGCGCTGGCATCGGGTTGGCCTTGATGGCGTAATGAATCTCAATGCCGCGCGGCAACACCCGCCGCAGGCCGGCCACACGGGCCGTCACCGCGGCGCGATCGAGGGCATAAAACGGCGTGCCGCCCACGCGCCAGGCCAGCCGGCTGATGGGCACGCCGCCGATCATGAGCTCATCGCCTTGCGCTTCGAAGCGATGGTGGAGCGTGCAGGCAGTCATGCGCTTTGAAAGAGGTGACGATATTCTTGGGCCAGCAACAGGCGATCGAGCTTGCCATTGGCATTGCGCGGCAATGGCGCGGCCAATTCAATCAGCCGCAGCGGCACCATGAAGCCGGGCAGCGCTTCGCGCGTGGCCCGCAGCAAGGCGTGTTCATCGATCACGGCCCCCGCCTTGGCCGCCACCACACCGACAATCGCTTCGCCCAAAGACGGATGCGGCACACCAAACACCGCAGCCTCCATCACGGCCGGTGCGGCATAGAGCACTTCTTCCACCTCGGTGGGGCTGACGCGATAGCCCGAGGTCTTGATCATTTCATCGCGCCGGCCGATGAAATACAAAAACCCGTCTTCATCCCTGCGCACCGTGTCGCCCGAAAACACCGCGATCTCGTCGCGCACTTCACCGGCTGCGCGCGGCAGCGGCCGAAAGCGCTCGGCGGTTTTCTGCGGATCATTCCAGTAGCCCAGCGCCACCTGCGCACCGCGATGCACGAGCTCGCCCGGCTCATTGACGCCGCAGGGTGTGCCGTCTTCGCGCAGCACCAGAATCTCGGTATTCGGAATCGCGCGCCCGATCGAATCCGGCCGTGTGGCGAGCTCTTCGGGCGGCAGCCACGTGGAGCGAAAGGCCTCGGTGAGCCCGTACATGAGCGTGATCCGCGTCTTGGGCAAACGGCTTTGCAGCGCGCTCACCAGCTCACGCGGCATTTTCCCGCCGGTGCTGGCGATATACCGCAAATGCGCCTTGGCACGCGCCGACCAATCCAGATGCGCCAATTGCATCCAAATCGGCGGCACCGCAGTGATGCCGGTGATGGTGTCGCCTTCGAGCAGGGTGATCACATCGCGCGGCAGCAGGTAATTGAGCAGCACCACCCGCGCGCCCACCAAAAACGCAGTGGTGAGCTGCGAGAAGCCCGCATCGAATGACAAAGGCAACACCGCCAGCAAGGAATCCTCGGCGGTGTTTTCAAGATACTGCGCCACGCTGTGCGCGCCGCAGAGCATATTGCGGTGGGTGAGCATCACCCCGCGCGGCCGGCCGGTGCTGCCGGAGGTGTAGAGAATCGCCGCCAGATCGGCATCGATCAGGCGCGGTGGGCTGCGCCTTGGGGCATGCTGTAGTTCAAACCAGCTGTGGGTGGTGATGCCTTCGATGGCGTCTGGTCGGCCGTCGATTTGCACCACATGGTGCAGGTCATGGCATTGCGGCAATTCATCCGCCAGCGCTGCCAGCCGCGCGCGGGTGGTGATCAGCACCCGCACATTGCAATCACGCAGAATATGACCGACTTGTGGCGCACGCAGCAAGGGGTTGATCGGCACCATCACACCGCCTGCAGCCAGCGCGCCAAAGCACGCCACCACGGCTTCGACGCGCTTATCCATGAACACCGCCACCCGCTCGCGCCGGCCAAGATCAAGTCCAAGCAAGCCATCAGCCAAGGCGCGCATCTGGCCGGCGAGGGTGGCGTAATCGAGCGCATCAAAGCCGCAGCGCAAGGCTTCGCGGCCAGGCTCGCGGGAGGCGCTGTGGTCGATGAGGTGGGGTAGTAAATAAGGCGCGGTCATGAAAGAGCCGGGGTGGATGCAAACGGGATGATTGTAAAAATCTCCAACACACCTTCGCTGTGATGGATTGCGCGCGGGGCGGAAAGCAGGGCGCGCACACACCAAAACACATCACGGTGTGAAGCACGCGCCGTTGCTAGCATGGGCTGGTCCAATTTTCAGAAAGCCCCGCCATGAGCCGCGCCATCGAGATTCTTAAACACGAGCATGAGGCGATCATCGCCGCCCTCAATCTTCTGGATACCTTCACCCAGCAATTGAGCGCCGATCAGGCGGTCAATGGCGATGACCTCCACGCGCTGTTGGGGCTGCTGTCCGAATTCGCAGACAAATGCCACCACGGCAAGGAAGAAGATCTGCTCATTCCGGCGCTTGTGAAAGCGGGGCTGTCCGCCGGTGGCGGGCCGCTCGCGAGTGTGATGAATGAGCATGCCGAAGGCCGGCGCTTGCTCCGTGTGATGGAGGAAGCCGCGGCCCCGCCGCTGAATCTCGCGGATTTCGCGAGCGCTGCGGAGCGCTATTCCGCGCTGCTGCGCGCCCATATCGAAAAGGAAAACGAGGCGCTCTTTCCGATGGCCGAGGAAGTGCTTACCCAAACACAGTTGAATACGCTCGCGGATGCCTTTGAAGAACACGAGATCAAGGTCATCGGGCACGGCCGGCATGAGAGCTTGCATGCGCTCCTCAAGCGGCTGCAAAAGCGATATCTGATGTGAGCGCGGCGGGGCGGGCTAATAAAGACCTGCCTTCAGGCACCCGTAAAAAGGCAGAATCAAGCGAGGGATTCGGAAATTAGAATTTTTTGCCCGATCAACCGTTCGCCTTTCCCGGCCGATCTTCCAATGCAAAGCATGCAAGTGAATTCATCAGCCCGGGTAGCCCCGGTGAGAGAACCCAATGCGCCCCAGCTATCTGCCCTGGCCCCGGCGCTGCGCGAATCCGATCTGGATTTCGACCCCAGTGATGTGATGTGGGCGCTGCGCCTGGCCAAGCTCGAAAACCCTTCGGCAGAAGACGACTTGTCTCAGAATCCGGGTGTAGCACCGCTATTGTCTGCGCGGGGCATGCCCGATGAGCCGGATATTGCAAATGATGGCGAGCTGATGGATTTTCATCGCGCTGTGCTGGAGGGTGTGTTCGATGATCAGCGCTTGCCCGCCTTATTCGAGGGCCGGCGCTACATCGTGTTCCACGCCCGGCGCGAATCGTCCTTCGCCTACTTTCTGATTGTCAAAGTGGATGCCGAACGCGGCATCGCGTACGTCTGGCATCAAGACCAAAATGCCAACCCGCACATTAAGACTATGCGCGTGGCGGAGCTCGCTTCGCTTTTTCAGTGCAATGACCCCCGCAATGCGGTGATGATTGGGCCCAAACGCTTGCCGCTGTTATCCAGCGCGGCGGATATCTCGCTGGCCGATGGCATGGCCGGCGATGAGCCGATGGCCGCGGATTTTCAGGGTATCGCCGATGCCTGGCAAAGCGTTTTGATTGAATACCCGGAAGGGGTGGCCCGCGATATTGAGCTCGTCAAAATCATCGAGGCGCGCGATTTCAATACGCGGAACTGGGGCTCTGAAGTGCGCAATATCGCGCCGGTGAAAGACTTGATCGACCGCGGCGAGCTGGGTGTGAAATTCTTTTCTTCCCACCTCGCTCAGCGGGATTATGTGGCCTTTCTGGTGAATCTTGACGGTGTCTTCACCACCTATTTCATCACCGGCATCAACGCCGCTTCTCGTCATCTCAAATGCCGACAAACCGACGTCGCGACGAGCCCCGAATATGAGATCAGCGCAAGACATTTGCTGAAGCTGCTTGAAAATGGCGAGATGGACTCCCACCGCATCATCCTCGGCCCGCATGTGCGTTTTGAAAAACGCCTGGGCCCAGTGCATCACGAGAAACAGATGGACAACCTCTGCGGTCTGCATGCCATCAACGCTGCCGTCGGGGGGCCGGTGGTGTCGAAATTTCAATTCGATCGCTATCTGCTCGCCACCGAGCGGGAGCTCATCGACGAGGGGTTCGACGAGGCGGATTTCTTCCGCAATCGCTCAAGAAGCCAGGTGTTCAATCGTGATGTCTCGCCGGATAACGGCATTCCGCTTGATTTCCTGAGCCAATTTATCACCAAGCATGTGCCAGAGGCCGAGCGCATCGAATTTGAGGTGCGCGGGTTTCACACCAAACGCGAGATCCTCGACCGCTTGAGCCTGTGCGAAACACGAGCCCATGCCTTGTTAATGCTCGCCCAGGGCCATTATGTGGCCTTCCGAAAACAGGGCGAGGATTGGCTGATGATCGACAGCCTGCGAGCAGAGCCGATACGCTGCTCGCCCGTACGGCATGTGAAAAGTCAAAATGGCACGCTGGTGCCGGCATCGGTGGGCCTCATCGGTCTCAAGCTCACTGCACTGGGCGATTGAGACGGGGCGCGGTCTTAGACCCATCCCGCCGCCTGCATCAAATGCAGTGTGCGCGCGCTGCCGCCGGCAAAGCGCGATAGCAGTGAGGTGTCCTGAGCGGCTTGATCGATCGCCCACAGCCACTGTTGGCCAAGCGTTTTTGCGTCAGGGCACTCCACCACAAGCCCTTCTTCCTGCATGCGAGTGCGAAGCCCAAAGCTCGGGTAGCGCGGCTCCCAGCCGGGTGACACCGTGACGCGCTTCCCAAAGCGCAGGGGCTCGAGCACAGTGTGATTAATGCCCACATGGGCGCAGGCTGCCTCGCGGTAGCAGCCAGCCAGATCGCCCAGGGTGTCGAGCACCAAGCAATCTTCCTTGAGCGTTTGGCCGCGCGCCTGACTCGCCAGCGCATAGGAAAGCCCGCGCTGGGCGAGCAATGCACACAAGGCGTCGGTGCGTGTGGTGTTCTCCGGGTGGCGCGGGGCGATGATCAGCGCGCACTGGGGTTGATGCGTACGCAACACCGCAAAGCCATCGAGCAGCAGGTGATATTCCGGCATGTTATTCATGCTGCCCGCCACCACCACGGGCCGCTCGGAAAAAAGCGGGGCGCGCTGTGCGCCGGGGGGTGTGAAATCGAATTTGAGATTGCCCGGCACATGAATGCGCGAGGCGCTCGCGCCAAGCTCGATGAGCCGATCGCGCGTGGTTTCATCTTGCACCGTGATGAGATCGAAATGATCCAGTTGCGCACGCCCAAACCACGCGCGCTCCAGGCGGTCCATGCGGCAGGCGGGCGGCTCGTGATAGAGCCAGCCATTCAGCAGCGCAATCGCCGCGCCGGATTGCTTGGCGTAATGAAGCCAGGCAAAGGGCAGCCGCGCCGGCGCGTCGTGCGGCAGGAGCGGGATTTCAGCCAGCACAAAAATGCCGGTGCGCTGCGTTTTGAAAAAAGCCTGCGCGGTTTCGCTGCGGGCATCAATGGCAAAGCAGCGCGCCTGCGGCCACGCTTTCTCAAAGCTTGGAAAGTAATGCGGATGCTCGGAGAGGAGATTGATCGGTGTGCGCGGTCGGCGCGCGTGGAAGGCCTTTAAGAAAGGCGAGATGGCGTTGAATTCGCCCAGGGTCGAGGCATAGACGGTGAGTGCGGGCGGGGCGCTTTTGTCGGCTTCAAAGGAGACCTTATGCCCCCCGCCTGTCAAACGCTCAAGGGTGCGGTAGAGCAGCCATCGCGACTTCATCCTTGCCCCCGCGATAGCAGCTGCTTAGCGCGCCGGGCGAGTGTCACGAGCCGCGGGAATCTGAAAAAATTCGCGTGGTAGAGCATGCGCGTGTCATCGGTCCAGCGGGTGTGCCATTCCATCACCCGGCCATAGAATTCCACCCGGCTCACCGCCGCATCGTTAAACAGTGTGGAAAAGATGTCCCGATGCATCAGCATCGCTGGCGAGAGCCCCGGCAGATCATCGCGGCAGGCGGTTTTGAGGATCACCATCGTCGGGCCTTGGGTGAGGCAGAGATCCATCGCCACCACTTGCCGATCGAAAAGATATTGATAAACCCGCGCCTGCCCGGTGTGCGCCATGGCGTGCATCACTTCGCCATAAAATCGTCCCTGCGCGTTGTCATCTCCCACTGCGGTGCCGTGTTGAGCTTTCCAGCTGCCCGCCTCGAGGTCGGCGTAGCCTTTCAAAGCCTCGCGCATGTCATGCGGATCGGTGAGGCAGCGTAGTTGCGGCGTGGTGTTGGCCGCTTCGAGTTTGGCTTGCTGTCGCTTCATGTTGTGGCGCAGATTTTTGCCGCGCGTGGCCCAGTAATCCTCGAACCTGCCCGCGATGGTAAGCCCTGCTGTGGCCACATAATCGAGCGTGGTAACACCCGCTGTGGGGCGGCTGATGAGGTGAGGGTCTTGCTGCGAAAAGCCCACGCCGAAGCTCACTCCCGGCAAGGCTCCCAGCAGCGAATGCGCAAGCGCCGGCAGGCCCAGGCCTTCTTTCATCAACCACGCGCCTAGCGGCAATTGCGAGGGCTGCCAGGTGTCCCATAGGCCGCTGCGATTGCGCGTGAAAATCCCCAGCGCGATCGGCTCATTGTGTCGGCTTCCCACCATCAGCCAACTGTTCGGCGCGGCGAAATGACGCAGTGCCGCCGCGATGAAACGCGCATCCATGAAAGGCAGGCGCGAGCCGGTGTGATTGACTGCATCCCAGCTTGTCGCCCAGTCGGCAAAGGTGCTGACAGGGTGGCGCGTCCATTTGATTTTCAAGTGCCCTCCACGATCTCGTCGAATAAACGGGCGAGCGAGCGGGTGCGCTCGGCTCTGCTGGCTTGCCGCACCCAGTGCGGGTCGGGTAGATGCGCTGATTGGTTTTTGAGGGCGAGCAAAAAACTGCGCAGTGCAGCGGCAATGGCGGGCGCGTCATCCGGGTTACAAAGCTGCGGCGTGCCGGGGAAGGCCTCACGCAAACACTGCGCGGTGTCGCCCTCGCGATCCACCAGCCCCAAAATCGGCCGGTGTGCGCGGCAGTATTCATAGAGCTTGGCCGGAATTTGCTCATTGCAATTTTTCGCCTGTATCACGACGAGACCATCGGCAGCTTGCATCTCGATCAGCGCTTCGGTGTGGCTGATTGATGGCGCGAGCTCGATCAAGTCTTCGATGCCATAGCGCGCGATCAAGCCCTTGAGCCAGGCATCATGGCCGCTGGCGCGAAAGCGCAGGCGAAAGGCTGGCAGCGTGCGCGTATCAAGCGTGGCGAGCGCTTCAAACAAGGGCCGCGGGTCGCGCTCGGAGGGGTAGATCACCCCGCTATGCAAAAGCGTGAGGTGTGTTCCCTCCAGCGCGCCGCGATTCGCCGGTGGCGGGAAGCTTTCTTCATCGAAGCCATTTTCGATCACCCGCCAGCGCGGGCGTGCGGCGGCGGGATAGCGCGCTTCATAAAAACGTTTCGCGCCGGGCGCGACAAACACCGCGGCAGCGGATTCAGTGAGCGCGGTCTTTTCGATTCTCAACCACGCCGCGAAAGTCTTGGGGTCAGAGGGGTAACCGGGCTGGGCCATCGGGTCACGAAAATCCGCCACCCAGGGCAGCTTGAATCGACGGCATAGCGCCGCGCCGATTTGATGCGCGCTACTGATCGGAAACGAAGACCACAGCAGCGAAGGTTGATGGCGGGCGATAAGCGTTCTGGCCCGGCGCAGGGCATCAAAGCGCCAGCTGGCGAAGCGATCGGGTCTGGCTAAGCACGCTGGATAACGGCCCAGCAGCGAAAAATGTCGCGCGCCATCGAAGGCGAATGCGCGCTCGACAATGAGCGCTGGCGGAATCATCGAAAGCGAGCGCGGGTCTGTTTGTGCATAGGCCATCGGGTGGGCGGTCAGCACAATCGGCGTCCAGCCAAAACGCGGCAGGTGGCGCGCGAAGTGGAGCGTGCGCAAGATGCCGCTGGTGCCGGAGAGCGGCGGGAAATGAAAAGCCACCATCAAGACCGTTTTCATGCGGTGATCATGTCGGCTATGTGGGCGATATCCTCATCACTCAAATCCTGATGACACCCCAGCTGCAACACATGGCGCGACCACACCCGGCCGGCGTCCCCTGGAAGCGCAGGCATGCCCGGCCACACCTGACACCAGCGAAACACCGGCAGATGCGCTGCGCGCAGCCGGGCATAGAGCGTTTCGGGCGATTGGGCAAAAAGCGGCATCACATACGGCGCGCACTCGTCGGGCAGATGGGGGATGAGCGCCGTAAGGCGCCTTTTGTGGTGAAGTTTCGTCACCAGAGATTGGTAATGCCGCCGCCGCCGCTCGATGATGCGCGCGGTGTTGGCGTGGCGGTAAATCCATTGCGCGGTGCGTGTCATGGGGCGCGCGTCTTCTTTCATCAGCACACTGCCGGGCGGGGTGGCGGGGGCTTCTTCGCCGGGTGTGCGCAAGGAATTTTTCACGCGCAAAATCATCTGCCACAGCCGATTGAAACCCGCCAGCCGCTCATGCGTGGCAGCCAATTCCAACGCATCGAGCAGCGTTTTTGCTTCATCGTAAAAACCGCGTGGGGCGCGTTGATCCGCCTTTAATCCTGCCCTTGCGCTCAACAGCAAACCCCCTTCATTGAGCGGGAAAAATTTGGTCAGGCTGGCAATCGCAAAGTCGCCCCAGGTGCCCACCGGCTCGCCATCCGAGCAGCCAAAAAACGCATGGGCGCAATCTTCAATCAAGGCAATGCCGCGCGCATCGCACCATGCGCGAAGTTTTTTCATCGGCTGCGGGATGCCGAAAAAATGCGCCGCCAGCATCGCGCGCACGCCTTCTGTGTCGGCGCGGGAAAGCCACGCCATATCGGCCCCGCCGGTGTCATTGACCGGATAAAACATAATCGCTGCGCCCAGCGCCTGCGCGGGGGAAATCATCGTCGGGCAATGATAAGTGGGCACCAACACACGCTGCCCCGGCCGCACCCCCACCGTCTTCAAAGCCAGCAAAATCGCGGCTCTCCCGCTGGTGGTGGTGATCGCACTGGCATGGTCTGTGACCGCGGCAAGGGGTTTGTCCGGCGGCCCGGAAAAGGTCTGCCAGCTGCACACAGGCAAACGCGGGACCAGCCCGTACTGAATCGAAAATGCGCGCATCGGGTCTTAATTCACGGGGTTTGAAAGCACACCTCCCTAGAATAATTCGACCTGCCCGAGCACCCCGTGATGCTTTGCGCAGTCAATCGGCAACACCCAAAACCTGGGGGCGATGTGGAGCTTCAATATTCAGTCTTGCAAATCCTCGATGACACCCTGGGCCTCGCAGGCCGCGCGCATTTTTTTGATGCCGATACGCCGCTTCTCGGTGCGCTGCCTGAGCTGGATTCGATGGCGGTGGCCGGCATTTTGGCGGCGCTGGAAGACACCTTCGGCATCGCAATCGATGATGAATCGATCGATGCCCGGGCCTTTGCCACAGTGGGCTCGCTCACCGAGTGGGTCATGGCGCAGCGCTCATGAGTGTGCATGCCGAGGCGTTTTTTTTCGGCGCGGGTCGGGGCGCGCGCTTTTGCCTTCTGCATGAGCCGAAGAAGGGTGCCTCGCGTGGCGCGGTGCTGTATGTGCCGCCCTTCGCCGAAGAGCAAAACCGCGCCCGGCTCGCTGCCGCGCGTGCGGCAAGAGCACTCTCGCAATCGGGCTACACCGTGTTGCAGATGGATCCCTACGGCTGCGGTGACAGCGCGGGTGATTTTGCTCAGGCGAGTTGGGAAGCGTGGCTGGAAGACCTGCGCCATGGTGTGGCGATTTTGTCGCGCCGCGCCAGGGGTCCATTGTGGCTGTGGGGCGTGCGCGCCGGCGCTTTGCTGTGCGGGCAGATGCTGATGGCCCGCTATGTGCCCGCCCACACCGGCCTCTTGCTGTGGCAGCCGGTGCTGTCCGGCGCGCAACATCTCAAGCAGTTTCTGCGCCTTCGCATGGCGCGAGAATCACTGCGCGATGAGCGTACGCCTGCGCCGCTGCCCATCAAGCAAGCCGCCACGCTCGAAGCGGGCAGCGGCCAAACGGTGCTTGACATGGTGAGCCAGGAGCATGCCCGCGCCCGATTGCGTGGCGCCTCCCACCAGCTGCGCACCGATTGGGTACAGGGCAAGGCCGTGGAAGTCGCCGGCTACACCATCGCGCCGGCGCTCGCTTTTTCGCTGGAGCGCGCGGTGTTTGAAGTGCCGCAGGATTATTGCGGTCGCGTGGTGTGGCTGGATGTGGTGCGCTCACCGAGCGAGCCCGAGCCCCTGCCCACCCAGACGATGCTGAACACGCTTGCGTCCCACGGGCAGCGGGTGAGCCGTGAGCGCATTATCGAGCAGCCTTTTTGGGCAAGCGCCGAGACCGAAGGCGCCGCTGCGCTCATCGAAGCCACCCGCGCCGCGCTGGAGCGCATTGAATGAGCAGCCGCGAAGACGCGTTTTATTTCGACTGCGAGGGCAATGCCTTGCTGGGCATCATCCATGTGCCCGCACGGCCGGCCACGATCGGGGTGCTGATCGTGGTGGGCGGGCCGCAATATCGTGTCGGCAGTCACCGCCAATTCGTGCTGCTGTCGCGCTCGCTGGCGAGCAGCGGCTTTGCCAGCATGCGGTTTGATTATCGCGGCATGGGCGATGCCACCGGGCAGACGCGCAGTTTTGAAGAGGCGCAAGGCGATGTGCGCGCTGCAATCGATGCCTTTTTTCATCGCCTGCCCGGGCTGCAAGGTGTGGTGTTGTGGGGGCTGTGTGATGGCGCCTCACTCGCCGCCTGTTATGCCGCGCTCGACCCCAGAGTGCGCTCGCTGGTGCTGGCCAACCCCTGGGTGCGGGCCGAGGCCACCCACGCCCGCGCGCTCATCGAACGCTATTACCGCCGCCGCATGTTCGAGCCGGAATTCTGGAAAAAAATGCTGCGCGCGCGTCTCAATCTGCGCGCCAGCTTCGCCGCCTTCACCCAGGCCCTGCGCGCGTCACGCCGGCCGGTGTCAGCGAGCCCCCAGTCTTTGCCCGCGCGGATGTTGAAGGCGCTGGTGAAAAGATCGTGCCCCACGCTTTTCGTGTTGTCCGGCAATGATCTGGTGGCTGCGGAATTTCGCGCACTGGTGGCTGAATCGGCTGAGTGGCGGCGGTATTTGGCAAGTCCCACCGTACGCGTGGAAGCCCGCGAGGAATTCGACCACACCTTTTCGCAGGCGACATGGCGCGATCAAGTGGCGGATATCACGCGCGCCTGGATGCTGGATTTAACACGTTCCTTTTGATCGATTGAATTGAGGTGGAAGATGCTTCGGTGGTTGCTTGTGTTGTGCGCGGCGATGCCCGCTTGGAGCTGGGCCCAGAGCTTTTCGGTGTGTGGCGATATCGATCTGGGCGCACGTGATTATCGGCGCATGACACGCACAGAAAGATTGCATATCGAAGGCGCGCATTTCACCCGTGATGTCGAGCGCTTGAAACGCGGCAAGACCGGTGCATTGGGTGCGGATATCGATTACACCCTGCGCCACATGCCCAACAACCCGCGCGCCCTGATGGCGATTCACAAGCTGGGGCAAAAACTCAAAAGCGAGCGCATCGCCGGTGCGACGTATCCCGTCGGGTGCTATTTCGAACGCGCCGCACGATTCGCGCCGGATGATGCCCGCGTGCATCACCTGTTCGGCGTGTATCTCTTGAGCAAGGGCGACAAGGACCGCGCCAAGGAACGCTTCGAGGAAGCCGCGAAGCAGGCCGGCGACTCACCGAATCTTCACTACAACCTCGCGCTGGGGTTCCTGGAAGTCGGCGACATCGAAGCGGCGCGCGCACATGCCAAACTGGCCTATCGAGCGGGCGGGCAGCCGCCTGGGTTGGCGGAAAAGCTCAAGAAACTGGGCGTGTGGGGGGAGGGGTGAGCCCTTCGCGGCGTCTTCCCCTTCTCGATTGCCATCCGGTGAATGTTACGCGCACCTAATCGCAAGCCGATAAAGAGTCACCCCCCTGACAAGGGCGAATTAGAGGGGGCTTGGCTTTCGCGACCGATGGCACAGTCCCTTTAAAACCCCCATGCCACCCACCCACCTCCTCTTCTTTCTCGCGGGGCTCGCCTTGGGTGCGCTGCCCGCCTCACGTGCGCTCACCGTCCTCATCGCCACGCTGCCACTCGCCAGCTTCGCCGCGCACACCGGCGCCTTGTTCATCGAAGAGCATGATGTGCTGGTGATCGGCGTGCTGCTGGTGTGGCTTTTTCGGGCAAACGAGAAAACGCTTGTTTTTGCCGGAACCGGGGTGTGGTGCCTGTGGCTGAGCGCTGCCTTGGTGTCCGCGCTATTAGGCCTTACCGCCTTGCCGCTCAGTTTCGATAGCTTTCAACTATCGAGCTATCACACGCCCTGGAATGCTCTGCGGCTCTTAAAACCGACGCTGCTCGCCACCGCGCTGGTGTGGCTTGTGCGCTATCAGCGCATCCGTCCCGAGGAGATTGAAGAGGCGCTGATGCAGGGCCTTTTCATTGGGCTCATCGGCGTGGTGCTGGTGTGCTTTTGGGAAAAGGCGGCGTTCACCGGGCTCACTAATTTTTCCACGGATTACCGCATCACCGGGCCTTTTTGGGAGATGCATGTGGGCGGCGCCGCGCTCGATGGTTTTTTGGCGCTGAGCCTGCCGGCATGCGGGTATTTTTTATATCGCGCCGCCACCCCAGGGGCGGCGCTCCTGGCTGCGCTTGTTTTTGGCGCGGCGAGTTACACCGTGTTCATCACCTTCTCGCGCGGGCTGTATCTGGCCTATGCAGTCATTCTTGTCACATGGGCGCTGGCCGGGTGGCGGGCGCATCGCCACAGGCGGCGGGCAGGGCTTCAGATCGCGCTCGCTTTGGGGCTCTTGGTCCTGGTGGCTTTGATGGTGTGGGTGTTTTCAAAAAGCGGCTATCGCGGGCTCGCCGCACTGTGCGCGCTGGCGGCAGTGTCGGCGTATCTCGCCAGCCAGCCTTGGCCGCGGTTGTCCGCGCGTACGGCGCTTTGGGTGTGGGGGCCGATGGTCGCAGCGTTTGTCTTGATCGGCGCGTTGGAAAAAGCGGCTTACTTCGCTTTTGCCGCCATCTGTCTGGCGTGGCTTGCGTCTGCGGTAGTGGGTGCCGTGGCGGTGTCATGGCAACTCGCTGTGGGCGTGGCGGCGGGTGCGGTGTGGGTGTCGTATCACTGGGGGGGGGCAGAGGCCCTGCCGGGTGCGCTCATCGCCGCGTCATGCTGCCTCACCACCGCCTTTTTCATCGCACCTCGCGCCCGATCGGGCGTGCCGGTGATCAAAGCCAGCCTGCGCAGCGCACTGGTGGCAGGCATCACGCTGATGCTCACCGCCTTGCTCGCGGTCGGCGCGCACTCCAGCTATTTGGGCGAGCGTATGGCCGGTCTATCCCATGACGCCAACGGCCGCTGGCTGCATTGGCAAGCGGGTTTTCTGCTCTGGCAAAACGGCTCAGCCACCGAGCGCTGGCTGGGTGTGGGCCTGGGGCGTTATCCGCAGCTCACCGGCGCACATGAAGGGGAGCAGCAAGGCCTTCTCACGCATCAATTCATGCGCGAAAACGGGCAGACTTTTTTGCGTCTGGCCGGCCCCTCGCGCGCCCATCGGGTGGATGAGTTATTGAGAATTGCACAGCACCGCGCGGGGCTGCCTCTTCGCCGCGTGGTGCTCACTGTCAGCGCCCGCAGCGAGGCGGCCGCGCGTCTTGAGGTCGAAGCGTGTTTCAAGCACCTGCTTTACGCCTTCAGCTGCGAATCGGTCGGGCTGCCGATCGCGCCCACGGCGGGTGAGTTTCGTGAGTTCGTCAAAGCGCTCGATCTCACCCACCTCAAACCCGGCCCTCCCTGGGCGCCGCGCGATGCGATGATCGCCTTCAAACTCCCCAGCGGGGTGGTCGATCTCACCGATCTCTCACTCATCACCGAAGACGGCGAAAACATTATCGACAACGGCGATTTCGGCCAAGGCCCCGCGCGCTGGTTTTTCACCAGTGACCACCACCATCTGCCCTGGCATGCGAAAAATCTTTTCCTGCATCTTTTGATTGAGCAGGGCATTGTGGGTTTGGCGGCCTTTGCCAGTCTTGTGCTGTTTTGTGTGGTGAGCTGGGCACAGGCGGCAAGCCTCGCGCGGCCTCATGCCGCGTTCTGGATATCCGGTGTCTTGGGTTTTGGCGTGGTGGGGCTCATCGATTCGCTGCTGGATGCACCAAGACTTGCGCTGTGTGCGTGGCTGGTGATGTGTTTGTCGTCCATGCGCAGCCACTCCAGCGCAGCGCGGTAAGCCACGCCGTGGTTGTAAATGAACATCGCGGCATCTTTTTGCTCTTTGTCATGCCACTCAAGGCCAGTGCGGATGCGCTGTTCGAATTGCCGCGCGCAGTCTTTCAATTGCGTGTCGAATGTGGGGTCGCGGCGTGCGATGTGCGCCATCCAGGGCGCGTAGTTCGCCACAGAAAACGCCAGTGGCTGCACCTTGAATCGCGAGCGCGGCGGCAGCAGAGCCGCGCGATTTTGGGTGAGCACAATCTCGATCGCCTCGTCGATCGCACGCACTGCCGCGCGGATGCCGCGGCGCTCGGCTTTTAAAATATCGCGTGCCACCCGTCCGATCTGATAGGCATCCAGCGCGGTGCCTGCAAAGCCATCCATGCCTTGCGTGGTGAGCGGCAGATCGAGGATTTCGCGCAGACTGGTTTGCAAGGCAAGATTGACTTCGATCGGATCCAGATCACGCGTGCGATAGGGCCGCTGGCGCTCGATGTGGATTTGTGCCGCGCGATTGATCTCCTTGATGCGATATTGGCTGCGGGCGGATTTGAATAACGCCGCCTCGCTCAGTTTGCCTGCCGTGGCGAGATGATTTTCCAGCGCCATATCCATTTGATTCAAGCCCCACGCGGGACGATCGCCGCAGTGCCCCGCGGCTTCACAGGCGATCTGCATGCATCGCCGGCGGAATGAATCGCTCTCTTCCATGGTGCGAAAAATGATCTCAAGCCGCGAGGCCAGCGCGCCCCGCGCCTGAGGTGTTTTGTAATCGCGAATTTCATTGAGCCAGCTCACCCATTTTTTAAACCCCTCGCCAAAGTGGCGATGCGCGAACCACTGCGGATTAGGGCGTGGCAAGAGCTGGTTGTGCTTGAGATCCAGGCTCGGAATGGCAAGCTCGATGGCATCAAACCCTTCGGGCAGCTCAGTGAGATGGTTGTGAGACACATTCAGATGCCGCAAGCCCATGAGCTGCGTGATGCTATCGGGCAGCACGATAAGCGCATTGCCCGAGAGGCTCAATTCAGTGAGCGACCGCATGTCCCCCAACCGCGCCGGCAGCTCAACGAGGCCGCAGTCCTTGGCGGAAAGCTTGGTCAGCTGATGGAGCATCAAAAGCCCATGAGGCAGACGGGCGAGCGGGTTGCGATCCAGCCAGAGTTTTTTTAATGCGGGCAGCTGACCGACCTCATCGCCTAATCGGCTGATGCGGTTATCGCTGAGATCAAGCTCCGATAGCTGCGGCAAAGACAACACCGCCGCGGGGAAATGACACAGCCGATTGCCCGGCAACCACAGCGTGTGCAAATGCGTGGCCGCCGCGAGGCACGTGGGCAAGCTGGTCAGACCGTGTCGGGCGAGATTCAAGGTGTGGCCCTTGCGGAGCAGGCAATCACCAATCAGCCGCGCGGCTTCTTTTCGGCTCTCGCCCGGCGGCGCGCTCTGCACCCAATCACGCAAGCCGCTTTCAAATTCATGGTGAAACGGGCTCAAGCAACCCGCAATCATTCGCATCACAAACATTCAAAAACACCCACAGAAATCAGCGCGGATTTTCTCACGGCGAAGATACAAACCACCAGTATGCCAACCGGCCTCGTGATGCTGCTCACGACACCTGCCAGGCGGCTCGATTTCAATAACACAGCGTGCGAAGAGGGCCCCTTCACGCTCGCCTGAAATCGGAGACTCGCCATGAAAGAGCTTGCGGAAAAAAGCGCCTCGTACGGACTGCAAACCCTCAAAGTGCCGGCCGCGGCGGCGCTCGATGCCGGGCTCTTGTGCATGGTGATTGGCGCACTCAGCTTTCAAGCGGGGGGGAATCACCTTGATGACACGCTGCGCTGGGTGCTGGTGCTGGCCGGCCTGGTGGCGTTACCGGCGGTGTTGATGGGTGTGTATCGCGAGCCGCGGCAAAAGCAGCGGCCGTGGCAGCCGCTGGCGCGGCTTGTTTTGCTATTGGGGTTTTCGCAGGCAGCGTTTTTCCTGCTGCCTTGGCCCGCCTCCCTGGTCGGCCCGCTTGGCTGGCAGGTGCCGCTTTGCGCGGCCTTGATCTATGGCCGTCGCGAGGCGCAGCGCGCCGATGTGGGGCTGGTGCGACGTCGGCGTTATTTAGTGGTGGGCCACGGCGAGCCCTTGCTCGCCGTGCAGCGTGCCCTGGCAGCCAACCCGCGGGTGATTTTGTCAGGCATCTATCCGCTCGCCGGCTCGCCGCCTGCGCCTTTGATCGGCCCGCAGATTTCCTCCGCGCTGCCGCTGTTGCGCAGCGCTGCTGAGCTTGGGGTCACGGATATCGTGGTGGCGAGCGCCGAGCGGCGCGGCGGCGTGTTGCCGCATGATGAGCTGCTCGCCGCCCGCGCAGCCGGCGTGCGGGTGATCGACAGCGCCCGCTTTTTTGAGCGCGAACATGGTCAGGTGCGCCTCTCCGCCTTGCATCCGAGCTTCCTCATCTACGGCGAAGGCTTTCGTATGAGCGCGGCGCGTGTTGTGGGGAAGCGCGTGTTTGATGTGATCGCGGCGCTCGTATTGGGTTTGGCCACCGCGCCGCTGATGTTGCTTACAGCACTCGCGATTGTGATCGATTCAAAAGGCCCGGTGTTCTACGCCCAAGAGCGCGTGGGCCAGGGCGGGCGGCTTTTCCGGGTGATTAAATTTCGCAGCATGCGCACCGATGCCGAGCGCGATGGCACCCCGCGCTGGGCTGCGCGGCAAGACCCTCGCATCACCCGCGTGGGCCGCTTCATTCGTCGCTTTCGTATCGATGAGCTGCCGCAGCTTTGGAATGTGCTGGTCGGCCAGATGAGCCTCATCGGCCCGCGCCCGGAGCGCGCGTTTTTTGTCGAATCGCTGTCCCGCGAGATTCCTTTTTACACGCTGCGCCACACCATCAAGCCCGGCCTCACTGGCTGGGCGCAGGTGCGCTATCACTACGGCGATTCGCTCGAAGATGCCGCCCAAAAACATCAATACGATTTGTACTACTTAAAGCACGGCAGCCTCGTTCTGGATGTGGCGATTCTGTGGGCCACGGTGCGGGTGGTGATGAAGGGGCAGGGGGCGCATTGAGCCTCACTGGGGCGGTATTGCTAAAAGCACTGGTCGGCCTTTTCGCGCTGATGGCCACGCTCTTGGCGGCGCATGTCTGCGCTGCCTGGCGTGGCGGGCTGCGCGGCGCGATGCTCTTGAGCTGGATGTCGCTCACTGCCGCGTGGGCGGTGAGCCAATTTATGGTCTTGCTGGGCGCGCCGCTGGGCGTGCTGGTGTTGGGCAGTGTGCTGGATGTGCTGCGCGCCGGCTTCGCCCTGGGGCTGATCCTCGTCTCAATCCGGGGCAGCCGGCACTCGCGCGCTGTGCTTGTGGTCGGCGTGGCGCTCGTGGGGCTCTGCCTCATCTCGATCGCGCTACATCCGCGGCTATTGGCGGTGTTTCAGTTAGGCCTTGCAGTGCTGTTGCTGTCTTCTGTCGAGCAATGCTGGCGCAGCTTGCCACGCAGCGGCCGCTGGGCGGAAAAGCCCTTGTGCTTGGCGCTCTGCGCGGGCGCCGCGTTTGAGCTGTATGTGCATTCTGAAGCCGCGATTCTGGGCGCGATGACGCCGGGCGCATGGCTTGCGCGCACGCTGGTGGCATGCCTTGCCATGCCGCTCGCGTGGCTCTTTGCTGCGCGCATGGAATCCGCCCGTGTGGCCGTGGCTGCTTCGCGCAGCGCGGTGATGCACTCCACTGCGCTCATCGCCAGTGGCGGCTATCTGCTGCTGATGTCCGCGGCCGGGTTTTATGTGCGCGATTTCGGCGGCCAATGGGGCGCGGCCTTGCAATCGGTGCTGGTGTTCGCCGGCGCGCTGCTGTTCGTGGTGCTGGCTGCCAGCGAGCAGGTGCGCGCCCGCTTGCGGCTTTTCATGGCGCGGCATTTTTTCAGATTGCGTTATGACTACCGCCACATCTGGCGCTCACTCACGCAAAGGCTCGCCGGCAAAACCAGCTTCACCGAGGCCGCGCAGGAAGTGATCATTTCGCTCGCCGCGCTGATTGAATCCCCCGGTGGCGTGCTGTTGTGGGTGGATGATTCAGGCCGCTTCACGCCTCGCGCGCAGCATGATTGCAGCGTTTTCGGCAAGCTGCCTGCAGGGCTTGCCCGCACCCTCAAAGAGCGCGATCACGAAGTGGTACGGTTGGGTGAGGACGCACACCTCTCACCGCTGACCTCCCTCATCCAGGAAGCGTGCCTCCTGGTGCCGCTGATTCGCCAGGGCCGCCTGCAAGGCGCGGTGATTCTGCGCGCGCCGCGCATTGCGCTGGAGCTGGATTGGGAAGTGCGCGATGCCCTCAAAACCTTGGCCTTGCAAGCCACCACGGAGCTCTGCCACTGGCAGGCCTTCGATGCACTCCTGGCATCGCGGCGGTTTGATGAAACCAACCGGCTTGCCACCTTCGTGTTGCATGATTTAAAGAATTGCGCGCTGCATTTGTCGCTCTTGCATGACAACGCGAAAGACCACCTTCCCAAGCCCGCCTTTCAAGCCGATCTGCTGACCGCCCTGGGCGAGTTGTCATCACGCATGAATGCGCTCATGACGACCCTCAAAAGCGGCATGGGCGGTGACGGCCATCAAGCAGTCGATCTCGGCGCGCTGTTGACGCAGCTCATTCACAGCATGGCGATGCAAAGCCCTGCCCCCAGCCTGCATGTGCAGGATCACTTGCAAGTGCGTGCGGATGTCACGCAGCTGGGCAGAGTCATCGGGCATCTCATTCAAAACGCGATAGACGCCACAGAACCCGCCGGGCGTGTGTGGGTAAATCTCACTCAAGACGGCCATGAGGCGCGGGTCGATATTCACGACACCGGGCAAGGCATGAGCGAGGATTTCATGCGCGACAAATTATTCAAACCCTTTCACACCACCAAGCCCAACGGCATGGGGATCGGCACCTTCGAAGCGATGCACTATATCCAGTCCCAAGGCGGCCAGATCGAAGTCATCAGCCGTGCAGGCGAGGGCACCACCATGACAGTGCGCCTGCCCGCGCTCATTGACGAACCTGAACAGGCCCAAGTCGCTGCATGAAGCGCACCCCCATTCTGCTGGTCGAAGACGACCCGGCCTTGCAAAAGCAGCTCGCCTGGGCGCTGGAGGGTTTCGAGGTGCATCTGGCCGATCGTCGGCAGACGGCGCTGGCGCTTTTGAAGCGCGTGATGCCACCGGTGGTGAGCATGGATCTGGGTCTGCCGCCCGAGCCGCAATCGTCGGTGGAAGGCTTCGCGCTGCTTGAAGCGATTCTCGCCACGCAGCCCGCGACCAAGGTGGTGGTGCTCACCGGCCAGCATGATGAAACCAATGCGCTGCGCGCGGTGGCCATGGGCGCGTATGACTTCCTCGAAAAGCCGATCAACAGCGAAGCCTTGCGCGTCATCATCGGCCGTGCGGTGCGCCTCTTTGAATGGCAAGCGCGGCAGATTGCCGCCGAGGTGGCCCCCGCGCCGCGCCTGCCGGGCATCACCACGCGTGACCCGGGCATGCTCTCGGTGTGCCGCACTGTGGAGCGCCTGGCGGGTGCGGATGTCAGCGTGATGCTGCTGGGCGAATCTGGCACTGGCAAAGAGGCGCTCGCCCGCGCCCTTCATACCGGCTCGCGCCGCGCCTCGGGCCGTTTTGTGGCGATCAATTGCGCCGCCATTCCCGATAATTTGCTCGAGGCCGAGCTCTTTGGTTATGAGCGCGGCGCCTTCACCGGCGCGGCACGCCAGACCTTGGGAAAAATCGAGCTCGCTCAGCGCGGCACTTTATTTCTGGATGAAATCGGCGATCTGCAGCATCCGCTTCAGGCAAAGCTGCTGCGCTTTTTGCAAGAGCGCGTGATCGAGCGCGTCGGGGGCCGCCATGAAATCCCGGTGGATGTGCGCGTGGTCTCGGC
>JBEAUN010000205.1:0-2541 GCA_041161415.1 Pseudomonadota bacterium
ACTGGAGTGCGGCACACCGGAGAGGCCCTTTGTGAAACGCCTTGACATCACCCTCACCGGCAACAATCAGGCCGAAGATGTGATGGGCATGGGCACGAAATTCTTAGGCACCATGGGAGGCGGGCAGCTCTGGCTGCATGGCGAAAATCGCACCGCCTGGCTCAAGCTCAATAAAACCGCGCTCGCGGGCCAGGCCAGCATCGAGCTTGAGGGCGCACCCAACTGGCGCACCGGCGACAAGATTCTCATCACCTCAACCTCCGCCAATGGCGATGAAACCGAGATTCGCTCGATCGCCAGCATCAATGGCAGAACTGTCACGCTCTCCTCCGCCCTGCAATTCCGCCATTTTGGGGAGCAGCAGGCGTTCTCCAATGGCCGCGGCATCAGCTGGCAAGTCGACACCCGCGCCTCGGTCGGCCTCATGTCGCGCAATATCCTGATTCGCGGTGATGAGAGCTCGCGGCAAAGCCAATTCGGCGGTCACATCATGGCCATGCCCGGCTCACCGGCCTATGTATCCGGTGTCGAGCTTGAAAACCTGGGGCAAGTAGCACGCCTGGGGCGCTATCCATTCCATTGGCATATGGCCGGGAATGTCGCCGGGCAATACATCAAAAACAGCAGCATCCATGACAGCTTCAATCGCTGCGTCACGGTGCATGGCTCGCACAATGCGCTGGTGCAGGACAACGTCTGTTACAACCAGATCGGCCACGCCATGTTCCTTGAAGACGGCGTGGAAACCGGCAACACCTTCGATCGTAATCTGGTGGCCAACACCCGCCGGCCCGAACAGGGCAAGGCCATCATCCCGAGCGATCTTTTCATGGGTGTGGCTGCCAAAGGGCCGGCCGCTTTCTGGATTTCCAATGGCGACAACACCTTCACCAACAATGTGGCGGTGGGCTCGCAAGGCTCGGGCTATTGGTATCACACCGAAGACAAGCCCTCGGGCGCCTCGGCCGGCAAGCCGGAATATGCCAATGTGAGCCCGATGAATTCGCGCTTTGGGAAATTTGAAAACAACACGGTGCATTCATCGCGCATGGCTTTTAGCAGTTGCACCCACGAGGGCGGGCCGATTGGTTATTCGCCCCCGAATCAAGCGGTGTATCGCGGGCTCACGGTGTTTTATGGCGGCGATGGCGCGATCTGGCCATGCTGGGGGAATCAGGAATTCACCGATCTGCGGGTGCTCGATACCGGCTTTGAGAGCTTCTCGCATGATGGTGGCGGGCCGGCTTTTGTGGCGCCCTCGGAAGTGAAGATGTCGCGTTCTTTGTTCGTCTCGAACAGCAAGCTCGCCCTCACGCCGAAGTATCGCGCCGCCTTGGGCTTGTATGACTTCGGTGTGGATTTCACTGACACCCACTTTGTGAATTACAGCGCCGGCTATGCCAACAGCGTGATGGCGACTTCGCTGGGCGGCACCAACCACCGCACGGACACCACCTTTCAAAAAATGACCTTCCAAAATTCGGACCGCTTCTTGAAGCTTTTGCCGGTGAAGCTCGATGGGCGCGACCACATCGGCCCCAATCAATGGGGCAGCGTGATCCATGATCTGGATGGCAGCATGGGCATGGGCCCGGGCTCCATGGTGGCCAATCATCCGATGGCGACCGACCCCGACTGCCGGCCCGAGGTGTTTGCCGATGCGCGTTTCTGCCCGGGCCTGTATTGGGGGATGTTCCACATCTTCTTTGGGCGCTATGACATTACCCTGCCCGCAATCACCCATCGTCGCTCTGATCTGATTGGTCAGAGCTTTTTCGATCGGCCCGATGGCATGCCCTGGTATCAGGCGCAAGTCTCCTTGAGCCACAACCGCTATCACTACATCTACGACTTGGCACCGGCCAGCGGCTTGGGCCGCGAGCTGGAGTTGCAGTTGTTCCACGCCCGCGGCCCCGGGGAGACTTTCGCCACGGAGCTCACCGGCCTGCCCGGCGGGGCGTGGGTGGATCATGGCGAATATCGCCAAGTGGGCTCCCTCAACGAGCTCAAAGCCAGCAGCGGCAAAACCTGGGCGCGCGTGGGCGGCTCACTATTCGTGAAAATGCAAACACACGGCGAGACCTGGACAGGACGGGAATTTGTGAAGGTGAGATGGTAGGCAGCAACAGCGAAAAGAGGACGGGGGAGTGGGGCTAAACCCTCTCCCCCCAACCTCACTCAGCCGCCCCCAGCCGATCGCCCGGGGCGATCGCAAACCCGCGTAGAAATTCTCTGGCTTGAAGCCGCTTGCCGCCGGGCTTTTGTAATTCGGTGAGCAAAACCGCCCCTTTGCCGCAGGCCACCTGCACCCCTTCATCACTCACCGCCAGCACTTGGCCGGCCGGGCCGTGACCAGGCACGCAGCGCGCGCGCCAGAGCTTGATGGTCACATCCCGGAGCATGGTGGTGCAGCCGGGGAACGGGTCAAAGGCGCGCAGGCGTCGCTCGATTTCGTCGGCACTGGCATGCCAATCGATGACAGATTCCTCGCGGTTGAGCTTGTGGGCGTAGGTCACGCCCTCAGTGGGCTGCGGCGTGGGA
>JBEAUN010000211.1:0-4958 GCA_041161415.1 Pseudomonadota bacterium
GTGTGGGGATCATGGCGTGATTCCTGATCGGCATGGTTCAGAGGAATTTATTTTATCCTGCCCGCTGCCAGGGGCGTGGGCATTCATTAAACTCTCTCAAAATAACTCGGGAGCCCCCATGTCCACTCTCGCTGCGATCAGCGCGCGTGATGCCGCTCATGCCAGTACCACGAATGCATCCCCCGATCTTCTCGAAGCCAGCGATGGCGGAGACGCAGCAGACGTCATGGTGGTGATCGACACCTTTGAAAAAGACCCGCCGCATGGCGATTGGGTAACCTATCTCGCAGCCACCGGGGGACTCAATGTCCGGCCGGAGGAAGTGGGCACCATTGCCACTTCGAATGACATCCACAGCGAAGCGGAATTCATCGATTCTTTCAATCAGGCTTTGGAAGAGGCACTCGACAAGGATGAAAGCTTGCGTGTGGTCAATATTTCCAGCAGCCGATCCGCGGCGCGTGCTGTCTATGAGATGGCAGGCGATCTTTTGAAATGGGGTGATTCGCTTCAATCCGCGCGCGAGGCGCTAGACGCCCAGAGGAGCAGCGCCGACCTCGAGCGCGCAGAAAAAGCCATCAAGAACGCGGAATCGCTGATTCGCGAATTCGATCTGGATAAAGACGCGGATGAGAAAGAGATTCTGGAAAAGGTGGTCGAACACGCGGAATCGTCTTTTTCATCCGATGAGGTCAAAGAGGCCCAGGAAGAGATCGCAAAGACAGTCGAGTCGCTGCATGACAAAGGCATTTCGGTGGTGGTCTCGGCCGGCAATCATCAGCAAGTGGCAGACCAACTGGAAAAGTGGGGGGTGGATTTCAATGAAGACACCTTCCTCGATAATTCCTTGGCGCAGGGGCCGGTGGTGCGTGTGGGTGCTGCGGAGCAATCGGCTGAAGACTTCTTTTCCGGCTGGCAATGGCCCGAGGCTAAACCGGCGGCATTCAGCAATGCGAGCGGGGAGATCGATATCGCCGCCGATGGCACCGACATCATCGTTGCGACACTCTCCGCCCCCAAGGAGACGCAACCCCAATCGGGCACATCCTTTGCCGCACCACAAGTGGCGGTGTTGCTAGCGGACATGTACCGGATCAACCCCGAGCTTACGCCTGATGAGGCACTGCAGATTCTAAAAGACACGGCGGCCCCACCTGAAGACGAGGACGCAAAGCAACTGGGCGCCGGGCTCATCATCCCAGGCATGGCCCGCTATGAGGCCCAGAACACGCGTGAAAATTAAGCGCAGGCAATGCGCGTAAAATATCGACACCATACCAACGAGCGCCCAAGTAATGAAGCAATATCACGACCTCATGCGCCATGTCCTGGAGCATGGCACCCGGAAGACCGACCGCACGGGCACTGGCACGCTCTCGGTCTTTGGCTGGCAGTCTCGCTATGATCTCGGCGCGGGTTTTCCACTGCTCACCACCAAGAAGCTGCATACCCGCTCGATCATCCATGAGCTGTTGTGGTTTCTACGCGGCGACACCAACATCCGCTATCTGAAAGACAACGGCGTATCAATCTGGGATGAGTGGGCCGACGAGGCGGGCGACTTGGGGCCGGTGTATGGCAAGCAATGGCGCCGCTGGGAAACCGCCGATGGCCGCAGCATCGACCAGATCGCGCAGCTCATCGAGGGCATCAAGCGCAATCCGGATTCTCGACGGCACATGGTGTCGGCATGGAACCCGGGCGAAGTGGACAAGATGAAATTGCCGCCCTGCCACGCCTTGTTTCAGTTTTATGTGGCGGATGGCAAGCTCTCTTGTCAGCTTTATCAGCGCAGCGCCGATATTTTTCTCGGGGTGCCTTTCAATATCGCGTCTTACGCGCTGTTTACCTTGATGGTGGCGCAGGTGTGTGATCTTGCGCCGGGGGATTTTGTGCACACCTTGGGCGATGCCCATCTGTATCTCAACCATCTCGATCAGGCGCGCTTGCAATTACAACGCGAGCCCCGTGCCTTGCCGATGATGAAGCTCAACCCCGCGGTGAAGGATATCTTTGCTTTCCGCTTCGAGGATTTCACCCTCGAGGGGTATGCGCCACATCCACATATCGCGGCACCCGTCGCTGTTTGAGAAGCTTGAGGACACGGGAACTTCCCTTTTTTGGCCAATACTTAGCGACGTATTTTTTGGCCTTGGCCGCCAACCTCAAGAGGAAGTTCGATGTTCCCCGTCATGCCCAACCAGCGCCCTTTGGCGCAGCAACCCGTCGAGCCCGCCCCTCCCCCTGAACGTGAAAGGGCGATACAAGCGCTCCTGGATTACGCACGACCCGACGGGGACGTGTCATTGGATAGAGCACGGTTCGCGCTCGCCACAAGAAATTGCCTTCTGACCCCGGGCATTGCTGTTCTTGATCTGAGCGATTGCCTGAATTCAGTGGTTCATGAAATCCCGCCGGAATTATCAGAGCGTTTTGTGGGCCTGCTTGCCGACCAGCTCACCGAGCTTCGCCTGCCAGATTTGAGTACCGATTTCCCCGCTTGGGCACGCGGGCTGCGCCGCCTGCAGAGTGTGCATTTCGGAAGCGTTATGGCGAATAAAATCACGCTGCATGACGCCGCTTTTTCCCATCAACTGCGGTCAGTGCATCTCTTTGCGTTCTTGCCTTGTGAAGTGGTGGTGCAACCGACTGTGGATGTGATTGTGCCGCCGGCTGTCCCCGGTGGGGTAGGCCCATCATTGCACACCGTGAGCCATCTGCTGCCCACCCCGCGCAATGTGGATAAGGTGCTGCGGGCAGCGCTCATCGATTCGCCGCGCGGCCCGGTTGGCTAAGACGCCAAACCGGGCATTGCAGCACGCATTGACGCTTTGCCAAGCCACCCCGCCGCGTTAATATCCGAGCCTTAAGAAACGGCCACAGGGCGACTCTTCGCCTCGGATTCCCCCATGCTCGCAAACACAAGCCTTGCACCGTCGGTATCGATCATCGTCGCGGTCGCAGCCAATGGCGTCATTGGCATCGAGAACCGTCTGCCCTGGCGATTGCCGGAAGACCTGAAATATTTTCGTCGCCGCACCATGGGGCACCCGATCATCATGGGGCGCAAGACTTGGGAGTCTTTGCCCCACGCCCTGCCCGGCCGCCAAAATCTAGTGGTGAGCCACAACCCGGATTTCCACGCGGAGGGCGCGTCGTGTTTCTCGTCGCTCCCTAGCGCTATCCAGGCATGCCCGGATGCAGCAGAAATCTTCGTGATCGGCGGCGCCCAACTCTACCGCGAGGCCTTGCCGCTGGCCGATCGGCTCTACCTCACCGAGATTGGGCAAGCCTTCGAGGGCGATGCGTATTTCCCGGCGATCGACCTCAAGCAGTGGCGTGAAATCTCGCGCGAGACGGCGACGAGCGAAGACGGCCTGGAGTATGCCTTCGTGGTATTCGAGCGCGTGGAGCGGTGAAGGCTGCGGGCACTTGCCTCATCCTGCCGTCAGCCCGCATGTCCCTCGACCATCATCCGCAAGGCCATCTCATAGGCCAAACCGTGGTTCGCGTAGAACTTCGCGGCATTCATGCCGGCGAGATATTCGCCTTCGTTGATCTCCCCCGCTTCTTTTTGCCGCTCGAGGCGCTCGAGGAGCGCGAACATCCGCTCGGCATGGCGGTCTGCTTCATCGGCATGATGGCGCGCCGCATGCGCTTGCCAGGGCTGCCAGGATTCGGCGAGGAATCTCGCCAGCGGGTGTCGCCGGGGCTCTGCCACCAGCACGCTTGAGTGTGGGCGGGTGATGATATGCAAAGTGGAAAGATACCGACGCAGACACACCTGGGCAGGCGGTGCTTCAAGCCGCAGGATGGTTTCAGCGGCACGCTTGAGATCCTCCACGCCCACGCCGGAAAGATTGCCAAAACGCAATTCGCTGATACTCACCGGGAGATTGAGCGTCTCGCGTAAGCCCGCTTGATAAGCCAGATGCACATCCACCTGATCGGGAGCGGAGGTCGTAGACTGCAGGGCGCGGAATTTTTCTTCGGCAATCGCAGTGAGCCGCTCCAGGCGAAACATGCCCTGGCCAAGCTCAAAAAGCGCGGCCGGCGAAAGCTCGCCACGCTCAGCGCGGCGATTGTGGTAAGCCATCTCAAGCCGATTCAAGCCAAGCGCGACATTGTCTTCGCAGGTGCCCACCGATTCATGGGCAAGGTGAAAGCAGGTGTCGCGAAAAGCGGCATCTTCTTGCATGGCCGACAGCAGGGTGCGAACACGCTGGATGATGTCCTCGCGCCGCTGAGGGTGAGAGAAATCCGGGGTGTTGCGCAAGCGTATCAACCAGCCGCCAAAGTGACCGGCATGCGGGTGATCGCTGTCATGCCAGGTAAGCGGGTTGGCCTGGCCGCCCAATTCTGCCGCCCAGGTGGCGAGCGCCTGAGGAAGCGGCGCCTCCTGGCCAAGCTCCGGCTCCTCCCACTGGTCTTGCGGCAGCATGGCTTGTTCCACCGACACCAACGGGCCGCCGCGGTATTCGCTCGCGCTCATAAAAGCCAGGCATTCGAGCTCACTGACCTGATTGCCCGCCATCCACACTGAACACTCAGACGACAGCTCAAGCAAGATATTCGGGATCTGCGTGAAGCGGTTGAAGGAAAGATTGAGGACACGCAGGCTTTCCAGCTCCTCAATGGCCTGAGGCAGTCTGGACAGCGCATTGTGCGAGACATCCAGCTGATCAAGGTGGGCAAGCTCGCCCAGACAAGCAGGCAGATCGGTGAGACCCAGATGACGCAGATCCAGCCGATCATCCCACTCGTCAAAGCAATACGAAATACGCCGCGCGGCTTCGGTGCGGTCTTCTCCTGGCGTGCCGGCTGCTTGCCATGCGGCCACCCATTAGCCCCTCCGTGTCAAAAATCAAAAACAATCCCCTACGCCGCGAGGCGCATTTTTTCCCTGCTCCCGTTGATTCGCACCCCGGCACACTTGGTTCTCGGCGTATCGGTTGCGC
>JBEAUN010000231.1:0-3696 GCA_041161415.1 Pseudomonadota bacterium
CACCGCCCGCGGCAGCACCGCCCAGCCGGCCAGCTGGCAAGACGCGCTGACCCGCGCGCAGGGCAGCGCGGTGCGCAATCAGGCCCGCCACAATTTGCCGGCTTTTGAATCTCGCCCATCCGCCGAGCCGGCCAGTGTGCTGCGTGCCCCGGCGCAGGCGGTGGCGTCTTTGTCTCAAGCCTCACGCACCGTTCCTGTGTCGGCGCAGAGCGCGGCCAGCGAGCCCAACAGCACAACGGGCCACCTGCCCGAGGCCCACGCCAAGGCGCTCACCCCGCAAGCCGCGGGCTTTCTGCGCGGCCCGCTGGCCGAAACGGGCTTACCCGGGCTCTCGATCGAGGGCCACCATGATGCGCGCGCGGCATCGGCCACTGCGCTGGGCGCTGCCTTACGCGAGATCGAGCGCCAAGGCGAAAGCCCGCTGCTCACCCACACGCGCCTCACGCCGGAGGGCATGGTGGTGTCGTTTCTCACCGCCCGCCCCGAGGCGTTCGATATCGAGGCCCTGACCGCCACCACCCTGGCTTTTTTCTCGCGTCAGGGGGTGCATGTGGCCAGGCTCGTGTTCAACGGCCAACTGATTTTCAATGGCGCTCGGCAAGCCGATAGCCTTCAGCCGATTTCAAGAAAGGATTGACCCCATGGCCACCACTCCCGTTGGCGCCACGCAAGCTGCGGGCCTTGCGAATGTGCAGGATTTTCTCAAGATCCTGCTCGCGCAGATCACCTATCAAGACCCGTTAAAGCCGGTGGATAACCAGCAGTTTCTCGCCCAGCTCGCGCAATTCACCGCGCTGGAGCAAACGCAGCAGATCAGCAGCAAAATCGACACCCTGCTCAGCACCCAATCCTCGCTGCAATCGGTGGGGCTATTGGGCCGCACCGTGGAGATGAGCAGCGAGGCCGGTGGCCAGAGTGGCACCGTGACCAGCATTTCGCTGGTCGATGGCACGCCCACCCTCAGCCTGAACACCCCGGCCGGGGTGGTGTCGGGGTTGAAGTTAAGCCAGGTCCGCACCGTACGATAACCAGGCGACGCTCATCATGCTCGACGCGATTTATGTTGCGCTCACCGGCTTGCAGGGCTTTTCCCGCAGCTTGAATCAGGTGGCCAACAACACCGCCAACATCAACACGCCCGGCTTTAAAACCGCCAGCGTGCCGCTGGTCGATGCCTTTTATACCGAAAGCCAGCAAGGCCAGATGGGCCACGGCATGAAGACGCTGGACGCGGTGCGGAATTTCTCCCAAGGCGAGATTCGCACCACCGGCGCGCCGCTTGATCTGGCGATTGACGGCCAAGGCTTTTTCATGCTGCAAGGCACCCAGGGCGAGCGCCGCTATACCCGCGCCGGCAAATTCGGTGTGACTGCCGAGGGCCTCTTGCAGCACACAGCCGATGGCGCGGCGGTGCTGGATGCCAGCGCAAAACCGATCAGCATTGCGGACCGCAAGAACCAAACCGGGCGGGCCACCAGCAAGCTCACTTTCCGCGGCAATCTCTCCTCGACGGCAGACACGGTTGATCTCTCCAGCATCAGCCTCATCGACCCCGAAGGTAAAGAACACACCGCAAGCCTTTCCGCCACCCGCGACACCAGCGCGAGCCCACTCACCTGGAAGCTCAAGCTCTCAGAAGGCAGCACTGTGTTGGGTGAAGCAAGCGTGGTGTTTGTCGATGGGGTGCCAACGGCTGAGACCGCCAAACCCGCGCTCAGCCTTGCGCTTTCAGGCGCGGCCTCGCAGACCGTGACGCTCGATCTTTCCAGCGATGTCACATCCTTTGCCGCGGGCACGAGCTCCTCGTTTGCGCTTTTGAATCGCGATGGGTTTACCGCCGGCACCTTATCCAGCGTGGGCTTTAATATCAGCGGGCATGTGATGCTGGGCTACTCCAACGGCCAAAGCGAACAAGGCCCGCAGATTGGGCTCGCCCGCTTTGACCCGCGTATCACACTCAAGCCCGAGGGCGATAATCAGTTCTCAGTGGAAAAGGGTGTTGAGCCGGAAATCGGCGCAGCCGGGCAGGGCGGCTTTGGCACGCTTCGCCCCGGCGGCATCGAGGCCTCGAATGTCGACCTCACCCGCGAGCTCACCGAGCTGATTGCCTTGCAGCGCGGTTATCAAGCCTCGAGCCAGGTGCTGGGCACCGCCTCGGAAATGCTGGAAAAATTATTTGATCTCAAGGGCAGCAAAAAATGACCGCGCCCCGATCGCTCCATCATTGGTCGCAGCGCGTGCTGGCAGAGGAAGCCCGCAAAATCGAAGCCGCGCTCGCAGCCCGCTGCAGCCAGTGGGGCTTGGCGCCGGATGCGGCAGGCTTGGCGGTGGGGCTGGATAACGCGCCCGAGATGCTCGGCCAACCTGACTTGGCGGGGCTCGCTTGGCAAGCCTGCGAGGGCAACACCCCCGCGTGGGTGAGCCTGTCCGAGACCTTGCCTGATGCCCTGGCCCACGGGCTTTTCGGTGAGGCTCAAGATGAAGCCCGCTTGGCCCGCGCGCTTGCTCAAAACATGGCAGCCGATTTGGTCAGCACCTTGCTCCAAACTCTCGCGCTGCCTGGTGTCGGCGAGCGCGCCACCCCGCCCGCCGATCTTTTTCAACGCTGGTCGGGTGCGGTGGTTGTCCGGGTGGCGATCTGCGGGGTGGTGCTCACGTTGCTCATCGCCGCCGAACCCGCGCGCCGACTCTTGCGGCGGGAGCGCAAAGCCGCCGCGCGTGAAGCTTTGACCCCGCTGATCGATGCATTGCCTATTGTCCTGAATGCGCGCTTGCAGCCGTTCGCGTTGCCGATTGCAAAGCTCCAATCGCTGGCCGCAGGCGATGTGCTGCGCCTGCCGCATCGGCTGGATGAAGCGCTGCAACTCTGCGCTTCGGGCGTCGCCCCGCTAGCCGGGTGGTTGGGTGAAAAAGACGGCCATCGCGCCCTTGTGTTGTCCCCTCAAAAATCGGAAGCTCAATCATGACTGCCCACGGCAATCCCACCCTTCAAGCCCTGCAACTCGAGCCCCTGGAAGGCACCGCCTCTGGCGAGCCGCTGGGTGCCGGTGTCACCGATCTCGCGGCGCTCGATGCCGATCTCACGGTGTGCGTGGGCCGCTTGCGCATGAGTCTGGCTGATCTGCTTGCCACCCGCGCCGATCAGGTGATCGCGCTGGACCAACTCATCGACGCGCCCGTCGACATCCTGGCCGGCCAACACGTCATCGCCCGCGGCGAACTGATGGCGGTGGAAGACCACTTTGCAGTGCGCATCACCGAGCCGCCCCGGCACAAGGCCACACGATGATCTCCACCGGGCGCGCGCTTTTGCTGGCGGTGTTCGCGGCGCTTTTGATGCCGCTGATTGCGTTCGCCCAAACATCGGCCACGGTGCCGATGAAAGAGACGCTGAAGGCAAGCTCCGTCAGCCTGCCGAATGCCGCAAGCGCGACGTTATCGCTGGGGGCGGTATCGGCGACCCGGGTGGCTGCGCCTGCGTCTGCCACATCGCCCACCTTGGCAACGCCAGCCGCAAGCACGCCATCCCCAAAAGCGCCAGCCGCAAGCACGCCAGCCCCAAGCACGTCAGCCCCAAGCACGTCAGCCCCAAGCACGACAGCCCCAAACACGACAGCCCCAAACACGACAGCCCCAAACACGTCAGCCCCAAGCACGTCAGCCCCAAGCACGTCAGCCCCAAGCACGACAGCCCCA
>JBEAUN010000250.1:0-3265 GCA_041161415.1 Pseudomonadota bacterium
GGGGCGGGTGGGTTTCTGTTGCGCTGAAAAAAGCGCACGCCGCACCCACTCAAAACAACATCCAGCGCAGCCAGACTCTTAGCACCCGTTGCGATTCCACATCCAGCGCATCGGGCAACACCACCAAGGCGCGGCGGGTTTTTTTGTCTTCATGCGTAAGCCGCAGCACCATGATGGGCCCAAGCAGCGTGCTGTCAGGTGCGACCACCACGGGAGCGATGTGCCCCGAGCGAGTTTGGATTTCCAGAACGCCGTAGGATGCAGGCCGGACTGCGATGATCGCCTCTGGCCCTGCATAAAAAGCGGCTCTCCTTATGCAGACGACGCCGGTTGCAAGCACCAACACCGCCACAGCCAGCTGCCATAGCGCTGGACTGCGCGGTGGGCTTGCGAACACACCGCCTATCCCCAGCACTGCCACCACAGCCCCCAGCGTGATGAGGCCCATCAACCCCGCCAGCTGCCACGAAGCACGCAGGCTATGCCAGCCGCTGGCAGCCGGGGGCGACGACATCAACGGTCAAACTTTGCGAAACACCAGCGTGCTGTTGGTGCCACCAAAGCCAAACGCATTGGAGAGCGCGGCGCGGATCGGCATGGACCGCGCCTCATTCGGCACATAATCCAGATCGCAGGCCGGGTCTTGATTGACGAGATTGATGGTGGGCGGCGCCACTTGATGATGCACCGCGAGCGTGGTGAACACCGCCTCGATGCCCGCTGCGGCACCCAGCAGATGCCCGGTCATGGATTTGGTGGAGCTCACCGCGAGCTTTTTCGCGTGATCGCCAAAGCAGCGCTTCACCGCCATGGTCTCGGCGATATCGCCAAGCGGCGTGGAGGTGCCGTGGGCATTGATGTAATCGATTTCGCTCACATCAACAGCGGCATTGCGCAACGCCGCGGCCATGCTGCGCGCCGCGCCTTCGCCGTCTTCGGCCGGGGCGGTGATGTGATAGCCATCGGCGCTCATGCCATAGCCTGCGAGCTCAGCGTAAATGCGCGCACCGCGGGCCTTGGCGCGCTCATACTCTTCCAGCACCAGCACGCCGGCGCCCTCGCCCAGCACAAAGCCATCGCGCCCGGTGTCCCAGGGGCGGCTGGCAGTGGTGGGGTCGTCATTGCGGCAAGACATGGCCTTCAGCGCGCAAAAGCCGCCAATGCCCAGCTCGGACACCGTGGCTTCCGCCCCGCCGGCGACCATAACATCGGCATCGCCGTATTCAATCAGCCGCTGCGCTTCGCCGATCGAGTGATTGGCGGTGGCGCAAGCGCTCACGGTGGCGAAATTCGGGCCCTTCAGGCCGAAATTAATCGAGAGAATGCCCGAGATCATGTTGATGATCGAGCCGGGCACAAAGAAGGGCGAAATCTTGCGCGGCCCGCCTTCGAGATACGCATTGTGCGTGTCTTCGATCAGCGGCAGGCCGCCAATGCCCGAGCCGATGCACACGCCAATGCGCTCGCCATCGGCCGGCTTGGCTGCAATGCGGGCATCGGCCAGCGCATCCATGGCGGCGGCCAGGCCGTAATGCACGAAGTTATCGTACCGTCGCGCTTCCTTGGGCGAGAGGTATTTGGCGACATCAAAGCCTTTGACTTCCCCCGCGATCTGCGTAGGGAAGGCGCTCGCATCAAAGCGGGTGATGCGGGTGATGCCCGAGCGCCCTGCTTTGATGTTGGCCCATGCTTCTTCGACGGAATTGCCGACCGGGGAAATAATCCCCAGCCCGGTGATGACGACTCTGCGTTTGCCCAAGGTAAGACCTCGCAATCGGCGCCCGATCAGGCCTTGTTGAGGTGAGTGGTGACGTAGTTGATCGCCTGCTGCACGTTGGTGATCTTCTCGGCTTCTTCGTCAGGGATTTCGCACTCGAATTCTTCTTCGAGCGCCATCACCAGCTCCACGGTGTCCAGAGAATCGGCGCCCAGGTCATCAACGAAAGAGGATTCGTTCTTGATCTCGGCTTCATTGACGCCCAGTTGCTCGGCGACGATTTTCTTGACACGCGCTTCGATGTTTTCCATTTGGTTTTCCTTGATCTTGATTGATCGGTTGCAAGCCATTGCGAATTGCAAAGCCGCGGCATTGTATCAAAAAAAAATTGCTCAACTGAAAAGTGAGTTCGGGCTTGGGGGTGAGGGTTGAATCAGCCTGCACCGCATGCGCAACTCAACCAAACCCCAACCCCTCCCCGGCCCTCCCCTTGTCAGGGGAGGGAGATTTTAGCTTCCCCCCTGACAAGGGGGGATTGAGCGGGGGTTCGCTTTTCAGCGCCCCATCACGCCATATACATCCCGCCATTCACATGCAGTGTCGTGCCCGTAACATAACCAGCGGCATTGGACGCCAAAAAGCTCACCGCAGCGGCGATTTCTTCAGGCTGACCAAAGCGGCCCAGCGCGATGCTCTGGATGAGCGCCTCGCGCTGATTATCCGCCAGGGCGCGGGTCATGTCGGTGTCGATGAAGCCGGGTGCGACGCAATTCACGGTGATATTGCGGCTGCCCAGCTCGCGAGCGAGTGCGCGGCTCATGCCGGCGACACCTGCCTTGGCGGCAGCGTAATTGGCCTGGCCCGGATTACCCGCTGAGCCCACCACGGAGGTGATGTTGATGATGCGCCCGAAGCGCGCTTTCATCATGCCGCGCATCACCAGCTTGGATAAGCGAAACACCGCGGAGAGATTGGTTTGCAGCACCGCATCCCATTCCTCGTCTTTCATCCGCATAGCCAGATTATCGCGCGTGATGCCGGCGTTATTCACCAGCACGCTCACTGGGCCGAATTCTTTTTCGATGCTCTCAATCAGCGCCGCGCACGCCTGTGCATCCGTGACATCGAGCGCCGCGCCGCGGCCTTTGATGCCGGCGTCATTCAGCGCCGCGGTGATCGCGGCGGCGCCTGATTCCGAGGTGGCGGTGCCGATCACTACCGCACCGCCCCCCCCGAGCGCGAGCGCAGTGGCGCGACCGATGCCGCGGGAGGCGCCGGTAACCAGCGCGATTTGGCCTTGATGATTCATGGTGTTCATGCCTTGGCAAGTGAAATGGCTTGGGTGATCGAATCCTGATCGATGAGCGCCGCGCCGCCCAGATCCGGGCTGATGCGTTTGGTCATGGCGGCGAGCACTTTGCCCGGGCCGCATTCAAAGACATTGCCAACCCCGAGGCTCGCCAGCGCGGAGATGGTTTCAATCCAACGCACCGGCGAGTAGGTCTGAGCCACCAGCGCAGCGCGGATCTCCTCGGGGTCGTCGTGGGG
>JBEAUN010000268.1:0-5709 GCA_041161415.1 Pseudomonadota bacterium
GCCAGTCACTGAGCCGCAGGGGAAAATCGCGCGCAGTACCTCAACCAGCCCCACGCCCTCGCGCAGTTTGGCTTCCACCGTGGAGGTCATTTGATAGAGGGTGGGATAACGCTCGATTTCGAAGAGCTTATTCACCCGCACGCCGTGATTGATCGACACGCGGGCCAGATCATTGCGCAGCAAATCGACAATCATCAGATTTTCGGCGCGTTCTTTTTCTGAGCGCAAGAGCGCATCTTTGAGCTGCTCGTCCTCTTCCGGCCAGCGGCCGCGCGGGGCGGTGCCTTTCATCGGGCGGGTGGTGATCACGCCGTGTTCGATGCTGAAAAAAAGCTCAGGCGAAGCAGACATCACGCGCAGATCATCAAGCTCGATATAAGCGCAGTAATCACAGGCCTGGGCGCGGCGAAGCTGCTCGTAATACTCGCAGTAGCCCTCATTCATCGGGCTTTTCGCCCGCAGGGTGAAATTCACCTGATAGGCCACGCCATCCTGGATGTCTTGTCGCAGGCGATCGACGGTATGAGAATAATCCTCGGGGGACGTATCCAGCTGCCAGTGCGCCAGGCGCGCCGGGGTGAAGGATTGCGGCGACACCTTGACGAATTTCTCATACACCCCGAAAGCGATAAGCGGCAGACGCGGATCGCGCCGGCTCGTCATGGCGGCATCGAAGGCGGGGGCGGCGTCATAGCCGATGAAGCCCACGCAATAGCGCCCGGCGCGTTGGTGCGCTTCCAGCGCTTCGATTGCGGGCAGCACGTCATCCAGCGAATCAGCACGAATGATCTCGACAGGTGTGTCGAAAATGTGCCGCTCGCGCGCACCGCTAGACCCGGGAAAATCAAGCACGCATTTCATGGTGATGCGTCAAGAAAGGTGACGGGGGGATGTTACCTTGGTTGCAGGCCGTTTGGGGGCCACATGGCGGCCCATGAGGATCGAACAGCGCGCCCAAACAAAAACCCCTCGCCCGCAATCGGAGGAGGGGTTTTGCAACCAACCCGCGGCAAGCCGCAACGTGATTACTTCACGCGGCTGCGGTATTCGCCGGTGCGGGTGTCGATTTCGATCTTGTCGCCGATTTCGCAGAAGGCGGGCACCGGGAGCTCAAAGCCGGTGTCGATCTTGGCGGGCTTCATCACCTTGCCGGAGGTGTCGCCGCGCACAGCGGGCTCGGTGTAGACGATTTCACGCACCACGGAATTGGGTAGCTCCACCGAGATGGCGCGGCCTTCGTAGAACACCACTTCGCAGGGCAAGCCGTCTTGCAAGTAATTGAGGGCATCACCCATGTTCTCGCCTTCGACTTCGAATTGGTTGTATTCGGCGTCCATGAAGACATACAGCGGGTCGGCGAAATAGCTGTAGGTGACTTCCTTGCGGTCGAGCATGACGAGCTCGACTTTGTCATCGGCGCGCAGCACGGTTTCGGTGACACCGCCTTGGAGAAGACTTTTCATCTTCATCTTCACCACCGCGGCATTGCGGCCGGATTTGTTGTATTCGGCCTTAAGGATGACCATCGGGTCTTTGCCCTGCATGATCACATTGCCAACGCGCACTTCCTGAGCTTGCTTCATCGTCGAGATTCCGTAGAGAACGCAGCTGGTGGTTACCGCGTGCGTTTGAGGGGTTTCAAAGGTGCGCGATTATACTGGCTTTGCACAAAATTGCACCAGGGCGCTGGTCAGTTCGGGTAGGGTTGAGAGGCGCGTTGCCCAATCTTGGGCGTGGTGGGAAAGGGCTGGCAGCGCGGCCTTGAGCGCGTGCCAGTGGGCAGCGGTGAGCGTGCCTTCGTTCCAGGCGAGATTGAAATCCGACCAGGGTTTGAGGTTGCTTTGTGGATCGGATGCCGCGGTGTAGCGCGCCATGAAGGCTTCAAGTTTCGCTAGATGCGCGCCGCCCTCTTGGGGATAGATGTGCCACACAAAGGGCTTGGCCGCCCATTGCGCGCGCACGAAGGAATCTTCTCCGCGCACGATGTTCACATCCATCGACCACAGCAGCTCATCGAAGGATTCCTGTGGCACGAAGGGGATCGCTCGTGCCTCAACAAAACCCCGGCGCGGCTTGGCAGCGAGCTGTGCCAACACCGATTGCGCCACCGCACCTTCGGGGATCAACAGCAATACAGGCGCCGGGCCTTCATCCATCGCCTCGATCAAGGTTGGCAGACACACGCTGGGGTAACAAAACAGCAGCACCTTCAAGCGCGCATCGGCCGGCACACCCAGTGTGGCAAGGAATGCGCTGGCCGCCCCGGCATCCTCGAAGCGTTGACGTCTGGCGACAAGATCATGCTCGCGCATCAGCCCGCCGGTGTGCGGTGTAAAACCCGGGAAGAAAAAACGTCGCGGCGCGGCGCAATCCGGCAGCCGGCTGTGCAGGCCATGACACGCCGCCACCCAAGGCTCGGCGCTCAAATACTCAAGATTCACCCACACCGCATCGGCGGGCATGGCGGCGAGATACGCGGCCGGCAGGCCGCAGCCGAAGGCATCGATCACCACCTCTGCCACCTGCCCCGCCGTGGCCATTGAGAAATCATCCGGCCAGTGGCGCACCTCGATGCCGCTCACCACTTGCGAATCGCATATCACCACACCCGGACAGATGCGTTGATGAGCAGCCAGATCATCCACCCATAAGCGCACCGCGAGGCCGTGCTCATCATGCAACAGCCGCGCAAGCCGCCAGCACACGCCGATGTCACCGAGGTTATCGACGACTTTGCAGAAAATATCCCAGCGAGGGGTCATGGCGTGTCAGGGGGAAAAAATGCGCGGTGTTGGCTGCGGGGGTGGCGCAGTGAGCACTCACTCCCGGGCCCCGGCGCGCAGCAGCTTGTCTGCGATGTCGGTATTGCCCGCTTGCTTCGCCCAAGTGATCGCCGTGGCGCCATCCTGGGCGCGGATATTGAGATCGGCCGAGGCGCGCAGCAGCGCTTCCACCACATTGAGGTGGCCATTGCGCGCGGCCAGCATCAGGGCGCTGGCGCCATTCGGGGCGATGGCATCGACATCGGCGGTGTGCGCGATAAGATCGGCGACGATATCCGCATGGCCTGAGAAGGCGGCGTAGTGCAGCGCTGTCCAGCCCGGTTGTTCGGTGTGTGCGCCGGTTTCCAGCAGGCGCTTGGCCATCGCGCGGTTGCCATTTAAAGCGGCAATCTGCAAGGCGGAGTCGCCGTGGCGATTACGCCCATCGAGCTTGGCGCCCGCGCCGATGAGGATATCCGCCAAGCCGTTTTCATTCGCGGCGATCGCTTGCATGAGCAGGGTGTTGCCATCTTGATCGACCGTGTCGAGCCAAGCGCCGCGCTCCAGGAGCTCGAGAATCTGCGAGGCATCGCCATTGCGCGCTGCGCGCAAGAGATTGTCGAGCGTCTGCGCTTGGCCAGGCGCCGTCAGCATCACGAGGCTGCACAAAAGGCTCCAACGCAGGAATCTCATGCCACGGCCTTTCCGAAGAGCTTAAAGAAATTCTGCGTGGTCGCGCGGCCGATGTTTTCCACGGTATCACCCCGCAGCCGGGCGATTTCTTCGGCCACATGGCTCACCCAGCCCGGCTCGTTGGTCTTGCCACGATGCGGCACCGGCGCGAGATAGGGCGAATCAGTCTCGATCAACATCCGCTCAAGTGGAATGCTGCGCGCCACGTCTTTCAGCGCAGTGGCATTCTTGAAAGTGACGATGCCGGAGAAGGAAATGTAAAACCCCAGATCAATCGCGGCTTCTGCCACTTCTTGGGTTTCGGTGAAGCAATGCATCACCCCGCCCACCTGATCGGCACGCTCTTCGGCCATGATGGCGAGCGTGTCTTCCGCCGAGGCGCGGGTGTGGATGATAAGCGGCAAGCCCACCTCACGCGCGGCGCGGATGTGGGTGCGAAAGCGCTCACGCTGCCATTCCAGATCGCCGGTGGGGCGATAGTAATCGAGCCCCGTTTCGCCAATGGCGATCACTTTGGGGTGGGCCGCGCGTGACGAGAGCGCCGCGACATCCGGCTCTTCGACATCTTCGTAATCGGGATGCACGCCCACCGAGGCGAAAAGATTTTCATGGCGCTCGGCCAGGCCGATCACCTTCGGCCAATCGGCGAGATTCACGCTCACGCAAAGCGCATGGCCCACTTTGAGAGACGCCATATTGGCCAACACCTCGCCGGTGCGGCTGGCGAGATCGGGAAAATCAAGATGACAATGCGAATCAACAAACATGGCGATCGGCGGCGAAGCCGCACTAGTCAATCAAAAAGTATGTGTGCCCCGCGGGCCCTCATGCTCGGCCAGCAGGGCATGGATGTGGGCTCTCAGGAGGCGTGCTTGCGCGTCTTCATCAAAGGCCACGCCGATGCCTTCCACCCGATGCCCCACCGCCCCGCTGGGCGTGACCCAGACCACCTTGCCCATGACCGGAACCTCAGGCTCGCCCATCAGGGAGACGACAAGACACACCGGATCGTATAAGCCAAAGCCGGTGGCTTCGGGCACGAACAAGCCCTCGCCCCGCACGTTTTTCATGTGGCAGGCGGCCAGCATGGCGCGGGAATGAATCGCCACGCGAATCACCGCCACCTCATCACGGCTGCGCGCGCCTTGCGGCATGTCGCCCCCTTTTAGGTTCAAGCCGCGATGCGTGTGTAACGCAGCAGCATGTCATCCAGGAAGAGCCGCGGATTCAAGGGGTGATTCGCTGCGCGGCGCATCTGGGTGAGCGCATTGTAACAGCCCCACAGCGCGGCAAACGAGGCACGCTGGGCGATCTCGCGCAAGGCCTCACGGCGCGATGAAAAAAAACGCGGCGAGCCAGTGGCTTTCACCAGGATGAGATCGAACAGCCACTTCTGCAGCCACTCGCTCAACACCACAAGACTCATCTGCCCGCCAGCACGCGGCTTGACCCAAGCCTCCCACTGCGCCGCGAGCATGACGGCATCCGAACGCGGCAGCGATTCGATGTCGCGCAGAAAACGCGCCACATCCTCGCCCTGCTCTGCCGCCTTTTGCGCAGCCAGCGGCATGCCGCCGGCAAAATCCAGCCAACGCGCCGCCTCACGCACCCCCTCACCGAGCAGCCACGCCTCGGATTGCGCACGCGACGGCTCAGGGATGGACCACACCTGCGTGCGTGAGCGTATCGTGGGCAAGAGCTTGCCTGGCTCATGAGACACCAGGATGAACTGGGTCTTGGGGGGTGGCTCCTCGAGGAGCTTTAACAGCGCATTGGCGGTGGCAAGATTCATCGCCTCGGCCGGGTTGATCAACACCACCCGACGCCCACCGCGCACCGCGCCGACCGATAAAAACTCCATCAGCGCACGAATCTGTTCGATGCGAATGGTGCTGCTGCGGGCGGTGGGCTTGTCCTCGTCGCCCGCCTCATCATCCTGGCCCGGTGCGACAAGGCGCATATCCGGGTGATTGCCCGCAAGCCACCAGCGGCAGGCATCGCACTCGCCGCAGGGCAGCTGATGGTCAACGGCACGCTCGCATAAAAGGCGCTGGGCAAGCGTTTGTGCAAGCTGCCCCTTGCCGCCACCGGCGGGACCTGCAATCAGCACAGCATGCGGCAGACGCGCGATGTCACGGGTGAGCTGCTGCCAGGGGGTTTGGTGCCAGGGGTAGATCATGGTGGGCGGGGTAGGCTTGGTTGGGTGGGTGGCTTGGGTGTGATATCGAACAAAACGCTGATCTGGGTTGAAACC
>JBEAUN010000276.1:0-3317 GCA_041161415.1 Pseudomonadota bacterium
GCGTCGCGTTATCCAGTCTCTTTCCAGCACGTCGCACACGCGCGCCAGCACTGGCACTGACCAGCTCATTTCCAGATGCCCGATGCCAGCAAAGCCGATGTGGTGTGCACCTGCCTGCAAGGCGTCGGGCGGGGCCACCAGGGCGTCGTGGAGGGAATACAGATTGGTGGTTTCCACCCCCAGCGGGGCGGGGGCGGCATTGAGGGCGAGCAGCCACGGGTTCCCCGGCTGCATTTGCTTCGCGCAGCGGCCTTGCCCAAAGCGGGCAAGCGCGCTGCCGCCAAAGGGCGAGCCCAGGGTGATGAGTTTTGTGACCCGCTCGCCGCCGTGTTGTCGCAGATACGCCTCTGCCACCAGCCCACCCATGCTGTGGCCGATGAGCGCGACTTGGCTCGCGCCCGTGGCGGCCAGCACTTCATCGATGCGCGTGTGCAGTGCGCGCGCGAAAATATCGATGTCGGCGAGCGGGGGCTCGAGGTTCAAAGTGGCGACGATATGGCCGCGGGATTCGAGTGCTTCGCGCATCCATAGCCACACGCCGCGATTGCAGCGATAGCCATGTACAAGCAGGACCGGCGTGCGGCCATCCGCCGCGTTGAGCCGATCAGCGCCCATCCATCGAGCCTCGAAGGGCATGACGAGCCCGAAAACGCGGATGAGGGCCAACCACTCGCGGGCAAACATTCGCGCCCAGGTGAGGGCGGGCAGGGCCGGTGGCGGGCTGCCGCGGCGGGTTTGTTTGGAGAGCGCCATCAAGCCGCCCAACCACAGCGCGCGCGCCAGAAGCGGTGCGCCGAGGATGAAGAGCAGGCAGCCGCTGGTGCTGAGCAGCCCGCGCCATCGCAGCCACGCGGCGAGCGCGAGGTAACAGCCTGTTTCAAGCACGACCAACCAGCGCAACCAGCGAGCAAGCACGTCGCATCTCCTGTTTAGGTGGGAGCCTCATTATGCGCAGAGGGCGAGGGGCTTGCCAATGCCAAAACGGCAGTCAAACGGCGCGTTACATTTGCTTACAAATTCCGGTCGTCGATCAGCGCAGCATGCGCGTTATGACAAGCACACAACCATGAATCGATGGAGATCAGCATGAAGCACATCAAGCACCTTGCCGTTATTTCAAGCCTCGCCGCCGCCACCCTCGCGCAGGCGGCGCCAGCAGTGCAATTTAACGACTGGGCCAAGGTGGTGAGCAGCACGCCGCGTTTTGAGCAAGTCAATGAGCCGCGCGACATATGCCGCGATGAGCGGGTGATCACCCCGAGCGCCGGTCGTGACAATACCGGTGCGGTGTTGGGCGGTTTGGCGGGGGCCTTGATCGGCAGCCAAGTGGGCAAGGGCAATGGCCGCGTGGCGGCCGCCGCAGTGGGCGCCGCCACGGGGGCAATTGTGGGTGATCGCGTGGGCGGTGCGGGGAGTGCGGCGAGCGAGCAGATCGTCGAGCGCTGCCAGCGGGTGGATAACTGGCGCAGCACGCTGGTGGGTTATGACGTGATTTATGAATACCAAGGCCGCAGCATGAGCACCTTCATGAAGGACGCGCCGGGTGCGTTTTTGAAACTGCATGTGAGCGTGCGGCCGGATTGAGTGGGGCTGCTTGTTCGACCGTATTTGAAATTTTTAATCGGAGCGTGAATCGTGAATAACAAAGCAATCGTGATGTTGGTGCTGGGTGTATTGGCCCATGGTGCGGCCAATGCAGGCGATGGCCGTCGGTGGGGCGGGTATGAGGAATATGAAGCACGCTCCGTGGTGAATCAGCCTGAGCGATGCGACAGCTGGCGTCGTGATTCTTGGCACGAAGAGGGTGAGCATTATCGTTATCGGAAAACCTACCGTGATTACTACGTGCAACAACAGGTGACCCAGGTGGTGCAGCCGGTGGTGGTGTATCGCGAAGTGCAAGCGCCGCCGGTGCGTGAGGTGGTGTACCGCGATGTGTATGTGCCGGCCCCCAGTGCGCCGGTATATTCCAACGTCGAATCGCGTGGCGGCTCCGGTGCGATTATCGGTGCAGTGGCCGGTGGGCTGATCGGCAGCAATGTGGGCAAAGGCAATGGCAGAGTGGCCGCCTCGGCCCTCGGCGCGGCGCTGGGTGCGGTGGTGGGAGACCGCATACAGAACCGCAGCTATTGATCTTGGGTGAAGGGTGTTTTGCCAGCACCCAAAACAAAAAGCCCTGCATGTGACATGCAGGGCTTTTCTATAAGCTGGCGGAGCGGACGGGACTCGAACCCGCGACCCCCGGCGTGACAGGCCGGTATTCTAACCGACTGAACTACCGCTCCGCGTCGGCCCGGTGATTAAAAAACACTCACCGGAAACTACAAACTGCTCGCGTCACTGAATTTTCGTAACGCTTCGAACACTGCATTGCGCTGAGGTTCGCAATGTTTCTCGAAACCTTGGCGTCCCCACGGGGATTCGAACCCCGGTTACCGCCGTGAAAGGGCGATGTCCTAGGCCTCTAGACGATGGGGACCTGGTTGTAACCACTCTTTAGTTGGTGGAGGTAAGCGGGATCGAACCGCTGACCTCTTGCATGCCATGCAAGCGCTCTCCCAGCTGAGCTATACCCCCGGCAACGAAAGAGCGCGCATTATATGGACGCGGTTTTCACTTGTAAAGCGTCTTTGCGAAAATTTTTTGAGACTCAAATCACCTTGCCTGGATTCATGATGCCTTGAGGGTCGAGCGCGGTTTTCACCGCGTGCATCAGCGCGATTTCAACCCCCGATTTGTAAAGCAAAATTTCCTCGCGCTTGAGTTGTCCAAGGCCGTGTTCCGCGGAAATTGAGCCTTCCAGGGCATCGACCACATCATGCACGATGCGATTCGCTGCAGTGCTTTGTGCGATGAAGGCAGCGTTGTCGGCGTGATTGGGCTTCGCGAGGTTGTAATGCAGATTGCCATCACCCACATGCCCGAAAGCGACAATCCGCACGCCAGGGAAAGCGTGTGTGAGCGCTTGATCGGCACGCTTTAAAAATTCCGCGATCGCGCTCACCGGCACTGAAATATCGTGCTTGATGCTAAGCCCCTCGCGTTTTTGTGCTTCGGAAATGTGTTCCCGCAGCCGCCACAAGGCAGTCGCTTGCGCGCCGCTTTGCGCGATTGTCGCGTCGCTTGCCAGACCGCTTTCAAGCGCTTGGCTGAGCACCGCCTCAAGCTCGCTGCACAAGGCCGCGTCGGTGCCGCCATCATTGACTTCGATCAGCGCATACCAGGGCGAGGGCGCTGCCAACGGGTCGTGGGTGTCGCTGATGTGCTGCAACACGAGCGTAAGGCACATGCGGCTCAATAATTCAAAGGCGCTGATG
>JBEAUN010000299.1:0-3215 GCA_041161415.1 Pseudomonadota bacterium
GCTTGGCCTGGGTATTGTGCAAGAGGCGCCCTTCTACCACAGCGCCCAGATGGATTTCAAGCTGGGCGTAGGACACATCGCCTTTGACCTTGGCGCCGGGTTGCAATTCTAGCGAATCATCGGCCATCACGGGGCCTTCCACCGTGCCGTTGATCACCACATGAGAGACATGGATCTCCCCTTCAACGCGGCCATTTTCACTGAGCACCACCACTGCGGGCTTATTGTCCTTGGCACGTACATTGCCTTTGACTTCGCCGTCGATGCGCAGCCCACCCGAAAAAATGATATCGCCCTCAACGGTAGTGCCAGCACCAATCAGGCTATCGATGCGGGTTTGGGGTTTATTCGATTTACCGAAAATCATGGTGGCTTCCTTTCAGAGGGTCACAGTCTTGGTGGCGCGGGTCACACCATCGGAGAGCAGCCTCGCTTCCACGGTGGCGGGCACCGCGCCTTCAGGCAACTGGAACACCCCTTCGACGCGCTGGAACTGCTTGAATTTGAGTGCGAATTTTTCGCGGTTTGCATCATTCGCCGCAGGGACTGTCATGATAGCAGCTTGCCCCCCCGACTGCATTTTCACCACTAGTTGATAATGGCCGCGGAACTCCCGGTCTTTCGGGTCGCGCCCGCCGGTCATCACGGCTGTGAGGCGATAGCGGTATCGGCCTGCGCCCTCGCCGGGCTCCACGACAAATACGCTGAGTATCGCCGCGGGCGCCACACCGTTGCCGCCGGACAGACCTTCGAACAAGGAGATATCCTGCTTGAGACGCGCGTTTTCCTCGGAAAGTGCCTTAACCTGCTTTGAGAGTGCATCTTGCGCGGTGCGCTCGATTTGCAAGCTGCTCCCCCCTGCCTGGACAGTGGCACGCAGGGTTTTGTTATCTTCCTCGAGTTCTGCAATGCGGCGCTGCTGGGCTTCGAGCTTGGCTTGCATGTCGGCCAGCCCCGGGTAGCTCACGCCCTGCCAAGCCTCATATCCAGCGCGGGCCGCCCACGCAAGAATGCCTAGCGCCAACACAACAATGATGACATTGACATACCACGGCCGCGAAGCCTGAATGGCCACGCGATCGGCGGCAATTCCAAAACGTCGGCGCAAGCGCCGGCGTATGGCTATGGCAACACGGGAATGTGCGAAAGCCCTGCGCACTCTTCGAACCCGAACATGATGTTCATGTTTTGCACGGCCTGGCCGGCCGCCCCCTTGACAAGATTATCGATCACAGACAAAACCACCACCGTGCGCCCGCCCTGAGGCCTATGCACAGCGATGCGGCATGTATTGGCAGCACGCACCGATCGGGTGTCAGGATGTGCGCCACAGGGTAACACGTCGGCAAAATGTTCGGCGGCGTAACGCGTTTCAAAAAGCGCTTGCAGGTCGAGACTTGCCAGATCGATCTCAGGTTTGATGCGCGCATATAACGTGGCATGAATGCCACGAATCATGGGCGTGAGATGCGGCACGAACGTGAGCCCCACCTCTTCCCCTGCCATCTGCGACAAGCCCTGGCGGATTTCGGGCAGATGACGATGACCGCCCACGCCATAAGCCTTGAAATTATCAGCCGCTTCGGCGAAAAGGGTATGCGTCTCCGCCTTGCGGCCAGCCCCTGAAACCCCGGATTTTGCATCGGCGATGAGGCTGTCGGTCTCGACAAGACCCGCCTCCAGCAAAGGCATAAAACCCAGCTGCACTGCGGTAGGATAACAACCCGGGTTGGCCACCAGGCGCGCCTCGCGAATGGCTTGCCTATTGAGCTCAGGCAAGCCATAGACGGCCTGCTCCACAAGCGGGACGGATGCGTGTTTCATGCCGTACCATTTTTCCCAGACGGCGACCTCCTTGATGCGGAAATCCGCGGCGAGATCAATGACCCGCACACCGGCTTCCAGCAACGCTGCCGCTTGCTGCATGGCGATGCCGTTTGGGGTAGCGAAGAACACCACATCACAGCCCGCAAGATCAGCCTCCTCGGGGGGCACGAAATTGAGTGCCACCTTGCCGCGCAAACTGGGGAACATCTCCGCGACGGGCGTGCCGGCCTCGCCACGCGAGGTGATCGCGGCGATGCGAACCTCTGGGTGCTGAGCCAACAAACGCAACAATTCGACGCCGGTGTACCCGGTCCCACCCACGATACCAGCCTTGATCATGGTTACCTCGTTCGAAGTTCAAGCGAGCGATGTGCGCCCGATTAGCAAAAAGCCGCCCATAAGGCGGCTTTTCTTGTTTCATGGAGATTCTTACGATTAGCGCTTGGAGAACTGCTTGCGGCGACGCGCCTTATGCAGACCAACTTTCTTACGTTCGACTTCGCGGGCATCGCGGGTGACAAACCCAGCGTTGGACAACGAGGGCTTGAGCGACGCATCGTAGTCGATCAACGCACGGGTGATGCCGTGGCGCACCGCACCCGCTTGGCCGGACTCGCCGCCACCCACCACATTCACCATGATGTCGAAGGTATTGAGGCGATCGGTGAGTTCCAGGGGCTGACGCACCACCATGCGGCCGGTCTCACGGGAGAAGTACTCATCCAGGGGCTTGCCGTTGATGACGATATTGCCGCTGCCGGACTTAATGAACACACGCGCAATCGCAGTCTTGCGACGGCCGGTGCCGTAGTTGTAGTTGGTTGCCATAGTCGTGTTCCGTTAGATTTGCAGGGCCTTGGGCTGCTGCGCCGCGTGGGGATGAGACTCACCGGTGTAGCACTTCAGCTTCTTCAGCATGGCGTAGCCAAGCGGGCCCTTGGGCAGCATGCCTTTCACGGCTTTCTCGAGCGGGCGAGCCGGGAAGCGAGCTTGCAGCTTGGCAAAGTTGGTTTCATAGATGCCGCCGGGAAAACCGGAGTGGCGAAAGTATTTCTTGTCTTCGGCCTTGTTACCCGTGACACGCAGCTTATCCACGTTGATCACGACGATGAAATCACCGGCGTCGACGTGAGGAGTGTATTCCGGCTTATGCTTGCCGCGCAGGCGACGAGCAATCTCAGTGGCCAGCCGACCAAGCACCTTGTCCGTCGCATCTACGACGAACCAATCACGCTTGACTTCGAGCGGCTTGGCAGAAAAAGTTTTCATCAGAGCTTCCTTTGCTCAATGGGGATCGCGGAAAAGGCTCGGATTCTATCCGAGGCCGATCAGGCATGTCAAACACCAAACACTCGAACCCCGGTTTCCGGGCGCACATTGGCATAGGG
>JBEAUN010000319.1:0-6443 GCA_041161415.1 Pseudomonadota bacterium
TATACGCGATTCTGGTCACGCTGGAACTCGAGGGTCGGGTGGCAACATTGCCCGGCGGCCACTACCAGAGACTACGCTGAGGGCCTGCCATGTACGATGTGCTCGTGTACCTGTTCGAAAATTATTTCCAGGCGGAAATTTATCCCGACCCCGATCAGCTGGCGCGGAAATTATCCGCAGTCGGCTTCGAGGAAGATGATATTTCCGATGCCCTCAACTGGTTATCCAGCCTGCAAGAAGCCGTGCCCGCGCAGGAGCTGGATGCCGGTGCCACCCAGGCCATTCGTCTTTATGACGACAGCGAAATGGCCAAGCTCGATGTCGCCTCACGCGGCTTTCTCACTTTCCTGGAATCCGCCGGGGCGGTGGATGCGCGGATGCGCGAAATCATCATCGAGCGCGCCATGGATCTGCCCGAGCCGCAAGTCTCGCTACCCAAATTCAAGGTGATCGCGCTGATGGTGCTGTGGAGCCAGCATGCGCTGGTGGATTCGCTGATCATCGAAGAATTGCTCTCGCAAGGCGGGGAAGCCGGCGCGCTGCATTAAGCGCGGGCGAAAGGCACCCCCTTCAGTTCCCCCTTGTCAGGGGGGAAGCACATCTCCCTCCCCTGACAAGGCTGATATTTACCCACAAGTCGTGCTTGATGCCATGCGCCCGAAACTGGTCGGTGGCGCTTGGCGCCTTGCGTCTCGTCGTTTAGAGGGGTGGGTCGGGAGTCCGTCCCGACAGCCGGATCCCTTTTTTTGCGTGCCCAAAAAAAGGAATCAAAAAAAGGGCACCCCGACGCGTTCGGCCCCCTGCGGGGGCTACCCTGCGCTACTCGTCGGGGCGGGCGGGGTGCGCAAACTCGGCCCTGCGGGCCTCAGACAAGCGCACCCCGAAACCCCCGCCCCGACTGCGTTGGAGGGCTCACTCACGGGGACCCCGGTCGCGTACTCACCGCTTTCGCATACGACCACACCGCCCTTCGGCCAGCATTTTTCCATGGTACTAAGCAAGAGTTGTGGGTAATGATGGGCCTGACAAGGGCAGCGTCGGGGAGGGGTTTGCTGTCGCGAGCCAAGCCCCACCCACCGCACCCCCACCATTGACCCAGCGGCTTGCCAACACCCAAGCGACTCTCTATTATCCGGCGCTCCATCACTCGCCGCGGCCCTCTCGTTCATGAGCAAGAAACTCATCATTGCGGAAAAACCTTCGGTTGCGCAGGACATCGCGCGTGCGCTCGGCGGTTTTGCCAAAGAGGCGGATTACTTTGAATCCGATGAGTTCGTGCTCACTTCGGCGGTGGGCCATCTGCTTGAGCTTGCTGTGCCGGATGAATTCGAAGTCAAACGCGGCAAGTGGTCGTTTGCTCACCTGCCGGTGATCCCGCCGCATTTCACCTTGCACCCCATCGACAAAACCGCCGACCGCCTGCGCACCGTGATGAAACTCATCAAGCGCAAGGATGTGACCGGGCTCATCAATGCCTGTGACGCGGGCCGCGAGGGGGAGCTGATTTTCAATTACATCGCGCAGCATGCCAAGGCCAATAAGCCGATCGAGCGGCTGTGGCTGCAGTCGATGACCGCGCAGGCGATTCGCGATGGCTTTAAGCACCTGCGCACCGCGCGCGACATGCAGGGCCTGGCCGATGCCGCGGTGTGCCGTTCGGAATCCGATTGGCTGATCGGCATCAATGGCACGCGTGCCATGACGGCATTTAACTCCCGCACCGGCGGCTTTCACCTCACCACCGTGGGCCGGGTGCAAACGCCCACACTGGCGATTGTCATCGAGCGCGAAGAAAAAATCCGCAAGTTTGTGTCCCGCGATTTCTGGGAAGTCGAAGCCACCTTCGGCGTCAAAGCGGGCGACTACGCCGGCCGCTGGTTTGATGAAAGTTTCAAGAAACCCGAGGGCGATGAACACGCCCGGGCCGATCGCCTGTGGGACAAAACCCGCGCGGAAGCCATCCGCGCCAAATGCCTCGGCAAGCCCGGCAAGATCACCGAGGAAGCCAAGCCGTCCTCCAAGCTCTCGCCGCTGTTGTTTGATCTCACCAGCTTGCAGCGCGAGGCCAATGGCCGCTTTGGTTTTTCTGCGCGCACCACGCTGCAGCTGGCGCAGGCCTTATATGAAAAGCACAAGGTGCTCACCTATCCGCGTACCGATTCGCGTGCGCTGCCGGAGGATTACATCCCGACCGTGAATAACGTGCTCGCGCAGCTGCCCGATGCTTACGCGCCACACGCCAACAGCATCGTCAAAAACGGCTGGGTGAAGCCCAACAAACGGATTTTCAATAACGCGAAAATCTCTGACCACTTTGCCATCGTGCCCACGGGCACGCTGCCCAAAAGCTTGTCCGAGGCTGAGCATAAGATCTACGACCTGGTGACCAAGCGCTTCCTCGCGGTGTTTTTCCCCGCGGCGGAATACCTGGTGACCACACGCATCACGCGTGTGGAAGGCGAGGCTTTCAAAACCGAAGGCAAGGTGCTGGTCAATCCCGGCTGGCTCGCCATCTACGGCAAAGAAGCGCCGGTGGATGATGATGAAGTCGCCGCGCAACAGCTGGTGGCCGTCTCGCCCAATGAAGGGGCGGATACACATGACATCGTCATCAAGGCCCAGCACACCAAGCCGCCCGCGCGCTACAACGAAGCCACGCTGCTCTCCGCCATGGAAGGCGCGGGCAAAACCATCGATGACGAAGAACTGCGCGCCGCCATGGCCGGGCGCGGTTTGGGCACACCGGCCACCCGCGCGCAGATCATCGAAAACCTGATCGCGGAAACCTACATGCTGCGCGAAGGCCGCGAGCTGATCCCCACCGCCAAAGGCTTTCAGCTGATGACCGCGCTGCGTGGCTTGAAGATCGAGTCGCTGACCTCGCCCGAGCTCACCGGCGAATGGGAATACAAGCTCGCGCAAATGGAGCAGGGCAAGCTCGCACGCGATGCCTTCATGAAGCAGATCGCCGACATGACGGCGCATATCGTGCATCAAGCCAAGACCTTCGAATCCGACACCGTGCCCGGCGATTTCGCCACGCTGCGCGCGCCCTGCCCGAAATGCGGCGGGGTGGTGAAAGAGAATTACAAAAAATTCCAGTGCCAAAGCTGCGAGTATTCGCTGTGGAAAATCGTCGCCGGCCGGCAATTTGAAATCGAAGAAATCGAGACGCTGCTCACCAATCGCGAAGTCGGCCCCTTGATTGGTTTCCGCAACAAAATGGGCCGCGCCTTCAATGCGCTGGTGCGTTTGAATGACGAGCAGCAGCCCACTTTTGATTTCGGCCAGGGCCGCGAGGAATCGCAAAATGAGCCGGTGGATTTTGGCGATCAGACGCCGCTGGGCGCCTGCCCCAAGTGCCAGTCACGCGTGTTCGAGCATGGCTTGGCGTATGTCTGCGAAAAATCCGTAGGCCCGGAAAAATCCTGCGATTTCCGCTCGGGCAAAATCATCCTGCAACAAGAAATCAGCCGCGAGCAGATGCAAAAGCTGCTCACCGATGGCCGCACCGATCTTCTCAAAGGCTTTGTCTCGGCCCGCACCAAACGGAAATTCTCCGCCTTCCTGGTGCGTGATTCTGGCGGCAAGGTGAGCTTTGAATTCGAAGCCAAGGCACCCGCTGCCAAGGGTACGAAGAAAACCACCAGCACCGTAGCGCGCGCCAAAAAACGTGCCTAGCGCCGAAGGGTGGGTGGCTTTGCCACCCACGCGTTGTCACGCGTAGCCACCAACGCGTGGGTAACACGTTACCCACCCTTGTTTCTGCAGCTCGGTTAATCGCTTCGTCAGTGCGGAGAGGGCTTATGTGCCAACTTTCTGCTTCTCGATTTTCTGCAAATCGTTTGGCTTGAAGACGGCCTTGAGCAGGGTGACCTTCGCTGCGTTCGCGCTTGGGTCGAGTCGAGCCTGGCTGCGTCCGCCCTCGGCCTCGAGGCCTTCGAGGCTGTTACCGGCAGAGCTGGCGCTGATTGCCTGCTCGCTGTCAGGATTGGATCCGTTCCCGCTGGCCAGCACCAGCATGGTTCCGGCCGCAAGCGGTTCATGGGCGGAGTTGGGGAAGGTACGGCTGGCAGGTCGCGTATTCATTGTGTGCCTTGCGTGCGCATTCAGCGGGGGTTCAAACCGAACCGCTCAGTCGCCCGGGTCGCGGAGAAGGTTACCGGCGCAGTCTGCAAGACAGCCACCTCGGGGCAGGGGCTGGTGTCCGTACGAGCGCAAATCCAGCCTCGAGCGGATACGCTCCGCTTAATTCGCCGCGCACAAAAACACATATCAGGGGTATACCCCAATCTTGTGCCCAAACTTGGATACATGCGAGTATGCAATTCATGACATCAAACACTACGCCCAAAGACCCGCTCGCCGCCGCCTGGATTCATCAGTGCGAAATAAGCAACGGCAACACCGCAGGGCCGCTCGCCGGCCTGCGCTTTGCTGTGAAAGACAACATCGATGTGGAAGGCCTGCCCACCACCGCAGCCTGTCCTGACTTCGCCTACACCGCCGACCACACCGCGACCGTGGTGAATCGGCTTCTCAAGGCAGGCGCATCGCTCACGGGCAAGACCAATCTCGACCAATTCGCCTGTGGGCTCAATGGCACGCGTTCGCCCTACGGGCCAGTGCCCAATGCCTTCGATGCGCGCCATGTCTGCGGCGGCTCAAGCTCAGGCTCGGCGCTCGTGGTGGCCAAGGGACAGGTCGATTTTTCGCTGGGCACCGACACCGCGGGTTCAGGCCGGGTGCCGGCGGGGCTCAACAACATCGTGGGACTCAAGCCTACCCGCGGGGCGATCAGTGCCGCGGGGGTGGTGCCTGCGGCGCAAAGTGTCGATTGCGTGTCGATCTTTGCAGGCAGCGTGCCGCTTGCTTGGCGGGTGTTGCAGGCGGCTGCCGCACCGGATGCGCGTGACCCTTACTCCCGGTCGATTGAATGGCGCATGACACCTTTTCCCCGTGCGCTGCGGGTGGGCATCCCCGATGCACTGGAGTTTTACGGCGACGAGGCCGCACGCGCAGCCTTCGACCATGCCTTGCAAAAGCTGGCTACAATGGGCGCAACTGTGGAGCCTGTTCCCTATGCGCCGCTGCTCCAGGCCGCGAATCTCCTTTATGGCAGCGCACTGCTTGCCGAACGGCATGCCGCCATTCGCAGCTATTTCGATGCCCATGAAGCCACGCTCATCGAGCCTGTGCGCAGCATCATCGGACAAGCGCGGGCTTTTAGTGCAACCGATGTGTTCGATGCCCAGCATACCCTCAAAACAATCGACCAGGCTGTGCGGCCGATGTGGGAGAAGATCGATGTGCTGGTGGTGCCCACCGCACCCACCCACTTCACCATCGAAGCCATGCAGGCCAACCCGATCGAGCTCAACCGCCGACTGGGGTATTACACCAATTTCGTGAATCTGCTGGATTACGCCGCGCTGTCGGTGCCCTCCTCAATCAGGCCCGATGGACTGCCCTTTGGTATCACCTTTATTGCCCCGGCCGGCTGTGACTGGCCGCTGGCGGAATTGGGCACCCGCTACCACGCTGCAACAGGTCTGCCCAAGGGCGCCACTGGCCTGCCGCTTGGCGAAGAAGATTGTCAGCCACCCCCCCCGCCACGCCACGGCCCAATGGTGGAGGTGGCCGTGGTTGGGGCGCATTTATCCGGCATGCCGCTCAATGGCCAGCTGATAGAACGCGGCGCGCGTTTGATCGAGCGTGCACAAACCGCACCGCATTATCGCCTCTTCGCGCTCGACACCCAGCCGCCCAAGCCAGGTCTTGTGCGCGATACAGCCGGCGGGGGTGCCGCAATCGCGCTGGAGATCTGGGAAATGCCGCTCCAGCATTACGGCTCTTTTGTCGCGCTGATTCCGTCGCCGCTTGGCATCGGCCGTATCGAGCTTGCCGATGGCAGACATATCCAAGGCTTCCTGTGCGAACCCTGGGCGCTGTCGGACGCGCGCGAGATCAGTGCCTACGGTGGCTGGCGCGCCTATCTTGCCACGCCACAAGATCACTGACTCCCTGACGCGAAGTCCACTCCAATTTTAGAAATTTTCATTCACCCTCCCCTTGCCAAGGAACCTGCCATGACCCACAGCACCACCCGCCGCACACTGATCAAAGCTGCCGGTGCCGCGATCGCCACCGCCGGACTGCCCAGTTTTGCGATTGCGCAAGCCAACCCCAAAATCCGCGTCGGATTCTGGCCCGTTGCCTCGGCCATTCCGTTCTTCGCAGCGATCGAAAAAGGCTATTTCAAGGAAGCCGGGCTGGATGTCGAACCACTCAAACTTGCCAGTCCGCAGCAAATCGCCGAGGCGATGATTTCAGGGCGTGCTGAAGGCAGCGCCAATGGCACCGGCTCAGCTGCGCTGGGCATTGCCGAAATCGCGCAGCCCGGCCTTCTGAAAATCTTCTGCACCAACCCCACCAACCAGAAA
>JBEAUN010000331.1:0-5882 GCA_041161415.1 Pseudomonadota bacterium
CTGGCGCTGCTGACGCTGCCTGCGGTGATCAGTTATCGGCGGCGTGAAAAGGCGGTCGCACGAGAAGGCGCATCGTGATTTCATCATTTCAATAACACGGCCGGGCCATCATGCTTGCCTATTTCATTCGACGTTTGTTGTATGCCGTGCCGATTTTGATCGGGGTGAATCTTGCCACCTTCGTGTTGTTTTTCGTGGTGAATACGCCTGATGATATGGCGCGGATGCAGCTTGGCCACAAGCGCGTCACGCCCGAGGCGATCGCCAAATGGAAAGCCGAGCGCGGCTATGACAAGCCGCTGTTATTCAACGCGCAGGCTGAGGGCGCCGCGGCGCTCACCGAGACCATCTTCTTTGAAAAATCGCTGAAGCTTTTTGTCTTTGATTTCGGCCGCGCGGATGATGGGCGCGATATTGCCTATGAAATCTCCAGCCGCATGGGGCCAAGCCTTGCGGTGGCGATTCCGGTGTTTGTGCTGGGGCTGTATGTCACGGTGAGCCTTGCGCTGTTGTTTGCCTTGTTTCGCGCCACCTACCTCGATTTCTGGGGCGTGGTGGCGTGTGTCGGCATGATGTCGATCTCGAGCCTTTTTTACATCATCGGCGGGCAGTATCTGGTGAGCAAGGTGTGGCATCTGGTGCCGATTTCGGGCTATGCCGAGGGGTTGGATGCGGCGCGGTTTTTGATTCTGCCGGTGGTGATCGGGGTGATCGCCAGCATCGGTGCCAGCACCCGCTGGTATCGCACTTTGTTTCTGGAAGAAATCAGCCGCGATTATGTGCGCACCGCCCGCGCCAAGGGCTTGTCGGATGCGGCGGTGCTGTTTCGCCATGTGCTGCGCAATGCGCTGATTCCGATCTTGACCGGGGTGGTGGTGGTGATTCCGCTGCTGTTCATGGGCAGCTTGCTCACCGAATCCTTCTTCGGCATTCCAGGGCTGGGTAGCTACACCATCGATGCCATCAATGCGCAGGATTTTTCAGTGGTGCGTGCGATGGTGTTTGTCGGCTCGCTGCTTTATATCCTGGGGCTGATGCTCACGGATTTGTCCTACACCTGGGCTGACCCGCGGGTGCGGCTGGGATGAGTGACATGTGGACACTCAAGCCGGTCGTGTTGTGGTCGGATGCGTTGCTCGCGTTGCTGTTGGCGAGCGTGATTGCGTTTGTTTTTTACGTCCGCGCCCGGCCGCCTTTGCTGGAGGCCTGGCGCCGGGTGGGGGGCAGTGCAGCGGGCATGTCGGCGGCGACCGTGCTGCTGTTTTTTCTGGTGGTGGGCGTGTTGGATTCACTGCATTACCGCCCCTTGCTGCCGGCAAAATCGCTCGCTGCGCCACAGTATTCGGTGGAGGTGAAAAGCGCGCTCGATGCGCTGCTCGCCCCCTTGCGCGAGCGCTCGGAAAAGACCTACTCCGCACCGCTGGCTGCGCATCTTTTCGCCAAGGAAACAGTCGAGATCAACGGCCAAGCGGTGCGTGAATTCCCGCGCTTGAAACATGGCGGCGCGCATTTGAAAGACCCCGCGGAGCTGCCGCAGGATGTCACTACGCGGCTGATCGAGGGCATGGCCACGGGCGCGGCCGTGTGGCTTGGGGCGGTGCTGCTGGTCACGCTTTTCGCGTCCCGCGGGGTGGGGTTCGCGGCGGGCTTTGCCAATGTGTGGGCGGTGCGCACTGTGGTGAATTGGCGCGCGGTGCTGATCACGCTGTTGCCGCTCGCGCTGGTGATCGGCGCGGTGGCGATGCTCGCGCAAGCCTACCATGTGTTCGGCACCGACAAGGTGGGGCAGGATGTGCTCTATCTCAGCCTGAAAAGCGTGCGCACAGCGATTTTGATCGGCACGCTCACCACGCTGGTCATGCTGCCGCTGGCGGTGTTCATGGGTATTCTCGCCGGCTATTGCGGCGGCTGGCTGGATGATCTCATCCAGTATCTCTACACCGTGTTGAATTCCATCCCCGGCGTGCTGTTGATCGCCGCTGCGGTGCTGATGTTGCAGGTGATGATCGAGGCCAATGCCGCGCTTTTTGCCACCGCTGCCGAGCGCGCCGATGCCAGGCTCCTGGCACTGTGCGCGATTCTGGGGCTCACCAGCTGGACAGGCCTGTGCCGGCTGTTGCGCGGCGAAACGCTCAAGCTGCGCGAGTTGGAGTATGTGCAGGCGGCCCGCGCCTTTGGGGTGTCTGGCCTGCGCATCATGTGGCGCCATGTGATGCCCAATGTGATGCACATCGTGCTGATCGCAGTGGTGATGGATTTTTCTGCGCTGGTGCTGGCCGAAGCTGTGCTCTCTTATGTGGGCATCGGCGTCGACCCGAACACCATGAGCTTTGGCAGCATGATCAATGCCGCGAGAATGGAGCTCGCCCGCGACCCGATGGTGTGGTGGTCGCTGTCGGCGTCCTTCGTCTTCATGTTTTTGCTGGTGCTCTGCGCCAATCTTTTTGCCGACGCCGTGCGCGATGCCTTTGACCCGCGTCTGGCTCGCCGCGTGCGCTTGCCCTCACTGTTCCGGAAAGCCTGATGGACGCCATGCCGCTGCTTGAAGTGCGTGATCTGACCACCGAGCTCATCGGCCCAAATGGCGCCCTGCGGGCGGTCGATGGGGTGAGTTTTTCGATTCAGGAGGGCGAGACCTTCGCGCTGCTTGGCGAATCTGGCTGCGGCAAATCGATGAGTGCTTTGTCGATCATGCGGCTTTTGCCGGATGGCGGTCGGATTGTGGCGGGCGAAGTGCGCATGGAGGGGCTGGATCTTTGTGGCATCCCCGAATCGCAAATGCGCTCGGTGCGCGGCGGCACGCTGGGCATGATTTTCCAGGAGCCTGCCACCAGCTTGAATCCGGTGCTCACCATCGGTGAGCAGATTCGCGAGGTGCTTGCCCGCCATGCTGCGCTCAAGGGCGAGGCGGCCACCGAGCGGGCCGAGGCACTGCTGCGCGCCGTGGGCATCCCCGACCCCGCGCGCCGCTTGAATGACTACCCCTTCCAGATGTCCGGTGGGATGAAGCAGCGGGTGATGATCGCCATGACGCTCGCCGGCGACCCTGCGCTGATCGTGGCCGACGAGCCCACCACCGCGCTGGATGTCACTATCCAGGCCCAGGTGCTCGATCTGCTCTCTGAGCTGCAGAAGACCCGCGGCACCAGTCTCTTGCTCATCACCCATGATCTGGGTGTGGTGGCGCGCATGGCGCATCGGGTCGGGGTGATGTACGCCGGCCAGCTGATTGAAGAGGGCGTGCGCGATGCTTTTTTTGCGCGGCCTTTGCATCCGTATTCACGCATGTTGTTTGAGGCGCTGCCGGATGCCGCTGTGCCCGGGCAGACGCTCGTCACCATCCCTGGCAGTGTGCCTGCGCTGGATCGCGAATTTGCCGGCTGCCGTTTCGCAGACCGCTGCCCGGCGGTGATGAGCCGTTGCCGCAGCGAGCCGCCGGCGTGGTTTGAAGAAGAGGGCCAGCGGGTGCGTTGCCATCTTTTTGATAAGCAAACCGCGGCGCGGCCTTTTAGTGTGCCGCCTGCTGTGGTGCCCGAGCCCCTCACCGGCGAGCCGGCCACCTACTTGGAAGTGCGCGATCTCAAGGTGCACTTTCCTGTCAAGCGCGGGCTTTTTTCGCGCACTGTGGCGCAGGTGCGGGCGGTTGATGGCGTGAGCTTTGCGGTGGCAGAGGGCCGCACGCTCGCCTTGGTCGGTGAATCCGGCTGTGGCAAGACCACCGTGGGCAAGGCGATTTTGCGGCTTAATGCCGCCACCGGCTCGGTGCAGCTGCAAGATCAGGATGTGCTCGCCGCAGGCGGCGCAGCGCTCCATGCCCTGCGCGCCAAGATGCAGATGATCTTCCAAGACCCCTTCGCCTCGCTCAACCCTCGCATGCGCGTGGGCGAGATTCTCACCGAAGGCATGGAAGCACTCGGCGTGGGGCAGGACGCGGCAGACCGCCAGCTACGCGCCGAGGCGCTTCTTGATCGTGTGGGGCTCTCAGCGGATATGGCGGCCCGTTTCCCGCATGAGTTTTCCGGCGGCCAGCGCCAGCGCATCGCCATTGCCAGGGCGCTCGCGGTGGAGCCGAAATTATTGATCTGCGATGAGCCCACCAGCGCGCTCGATGTCTCGGTGCAGGCGCAGATCTTGAATCTTCTGGTGTCGTTGCAGCGCGAGCTGGGGTTGAGTTATGTCTTCATCACCCACAACATCGCCGCCGCGCATTATCTCGCCCATGACATCGCGGTGATGTACCTGGGCCGCATCGTCGAATCCGGCCCCGCGCAAGCGGTGCTGGCTGACCCCAAGCACCCTTACACCATCGCCCTGCTCGAAGCTGTGCCACGCTTGGGCGCAACCGCGCCGCCCACAGCATTGAAGCAAGACGCCGAGATGCCTTCGCCCATCAACCCGCCGACAGGTTGCCATTTTCACCCGCGCTGCCCCCATGCCGTCGAGGCCTGTCGCAGCGAGTATCCACCGGCTGTTGCGCTTGGCGAAGGCCGCGTGGTGGTGTGTCATTTCTATCGGGCAGAAGGGCTTTCGCAGATGGGGTGATGCGGCAGATTCCTCCGCCGCACCTCTTTGTCATTTCAGCCCCCCCCCGGATGCGGCAAGTCCGGCGAGTTTGAACGCCATTTCCAGCTTTCTTCTTGAGCGAAATCAATCCCGGCCGGGCTGCCTGGCGCGCGGCATTGTCATGGCAGGAACCGTTCTTTTTTGTGGTTACTCAAGCCCGGCAAGGCGGGAGCCGGGTTGTGGTAATCCGGTTCTGTTGCGTTGCTTTTTGCGAGACGACTTTCATGTCAATCCTGACCACTGTAATGCCCGGCGTATATTCCGGTAGTCATGAGCCGATTAACGAAGAGCTTGAGATGGTTGAAGCGGACGTTGACGCGGGGCAGCCCGCCAGCGAAATCATAGCCGGGCTCAAAAAGTCCTCCTCGAGCTTACCGATTATTCCCGGCTTTTTGAGCCCTGCTGAAGACGTTGTTGATCTCCTTAAAGGAAGCGATGGGGCCGATCAATGGCGCGTTTCTCAGGACAAACAGGGCGATATTCAGGTCACCGACGAAGCGACGGGCGAAACGATTGGCGTGTTCTCGCCGAGCGACTCCGACATGATCGAACTTGATCTGGGCGGGGGCGACGACAGCGTCACCATAGCCCCGGAGGTGACCGCAAGGCTCACGATTCGCGGGGGTTCTGGCGATGACGCTATCAATGGCGAGAATGCTGCTGCCCCTCTCGCGGTCGATGGTGGTGAGGGTGATGATCACCTGTCTGGGGGCAGCGGCACAGATTTCCTGCGCGGGGGAGAAGGCGGAGACACCCTGAAGGCGGGAGGGGGCGCTGATTCGCTTTATGCCGATCAGGCCGACATCACCGTTGATGCGGGCAAAGATGATGATGTGGATTTGATTATCGGTGAGGGCGATGGCTGTAAGCCGCACGTCTCGAATATGGGCAGCGGTGATGTGGCGGTTGGCTCGGATGTTTCTTCTGCGGAACAGTACCTGGACGACCACCCTGAATTAGTTATCGAAGGCTCTGATGAATTCAGGCAGGCCACCGTTGCCAACATCGGTGTAATGCTCGGCACGGAATCGGGCAAAGGGCTGCTGGATGAGATTGTCGGGGCATTGAAAGAAAAAGGTGGAGTGCTCCGTGTCACCGAATCGGTCGGGTCGGGTGGCCAGTATCGTCGTGCGGAAAACACCCTGAACATGAGCCTGCGAGTCGATACAGCTTTCGGCGGTCGCGTCGCAAGGCCGTTGTCCGTTATTCAACATGAGCTCGTGCATGCCTATCAGGACCTGGTTAGCGGACGTCCGGAGGGCGAAAGCACATTTGCGTCGGGCGAGACGATCAAAAATGTTGAGCGCGAGGCGGTGGGG
>JBEAUN010000047.1:0-10010 GCA_041161415.1 Pseudomonadota bacterium
GGACAACTTATGCCAATGGGCTGCGGGCGGATGCGGGTTTGGCAAACTGAGCGTTTCAGGAAGGCCGGCCCAGCGCAGGCCTTGTGGCGCCGCGCGTCAATTCATGCCGCTTGCAATGTGCAAATGATCGGAGCAGCATCAACAGCGTCGCCAACTTCACTACACCACACAGCATGAAAGCCGTGATCCTTGCAGGCGGTTTGGGTACACGTATTTCGGAAGAGACCCACTTGCGGCCCAAGCCCATGATCGATATTGGCGGCAAGCCTGTGTTGTGGCACATCATGAAGCTCTATTCACACCACGGCATCCATGACTTTGTCATTTGCTGTGGTTACAAGGGTTATCTGATCAAGGAATACTTCGCCAATTATTTTCTTCATATGTCGGATGTCACCTTCGACATCGCGAATAACCGCATGGATGTACATCAACACCACGCTGAGCCCTGGCGGGTGACGCTGGTCGACACGGGTGAGAACACCATGACTGGCGGGCGTATTCGGCGGATCCGCGATTATGTGGCGGCCGAACCCGCGTTTTGCCTGACTTATGGTGATGGCCTGGGGAATGTTGATCTTTCCGCGCTAATGGCTTTTCATGCCGCCCATGGCAAGCTTGCTACGCTCACCGCTACCTATCCACCAGGCCGTTTCGGGGCGCTGGATCTGGCCGAAAGCGAGGTGCGTGCATTTCGCGAAAAACCGCTGGGCGACGGCGGCATGATTAACGGCGGTTTCTTCGTGCTCTCGCCCAAGGTGATCGACTACATCGAGGGCGACCACACGCTGTGGGAGCGTGAGCCGCTGGAAACCTTGGCCCAGCAAGGTGAGCTGCAGGCCTTTCGTCATGAAGGTTTCTGGCAGCCCATGGACACGCAGCGCGACAAACTCTTGCTCGAATCGCTGTGGCAATCCGGGCAGGCGCCCTGGAGGGTGTGGGCGTGAGCATCAAGCCTTCCTTCTGGGCCGGCAAGCGGGTGTTTCTGACTGGCCACACCGGATTCAAGGGCAGCTGGCTGGCCACATGGCTGCACCACTTGGGCGCCCGCGTGCATGGCTTTGCCTTAGCGCCCGACTCCACACCTAATCTCTTTGAAGTGGCCAGGGTAGCCGACAAAATCCACTCTACCCTCGGCGATATTCGCGATCTTCCTGCCCTGCGGGCTGCCATGTCTGCTGCCTCGCCCGACATCGTGATCCACATGGCGGCCCAAGCGCTGGTGCGCCGCGCCTACCGTGAACCGGTGCAAACTTATGCCACCAACATCATGGGCTCGGTGCATGTGCTCGAAGCTGTGCGGCATACACCGAGTGTGCGCGCGGTGGTCATGGTGACCAGCGACAAATGTTATGACAATCGCAACCAGCCGATCGGCTATCGCGAGTCCGACCCGATGGGGGGCTTCGACCCCTACAGCAGCAGCAAGGGCTGCGCTGAATTGGTGACGGCGGCCTACCGCAATGCGTTTTTTCCGCCTGATGACTTGGCTCGCCATGGCGTGGCCGTGGCCAGTGCCCGCGCTGGCAATGTCATTGGTGGTGGCGATTGGGCGGAAGACCGTCTCATTCCAGATATTTTCAGAGCCGTGGCTCGTGGCGAGCCGGTGCTGATCCGCCATCCACGCGCCATTCGGCCTTGGCAGCATGTGCTCGAACCACTGTCCGGCTATCTCACGCTCGCTGAAAAGCTTCACGATGGCGAGGCCATGGCTTGCGCCGGTTGGAATTTCGGGCCGCTGGATACCGACGCTCAGCCGGTGGAATCGCTGGTGCGTTATCTCATCGATAAACTCGGCCCACCGGCACGTTGGGTGCAAGATAATGCCCTCGGCCCGCATGAGGCCCACGCCCTCATGCTTGATTGCACCGCCGCCCACACCCGACTGGGGTGGCACCCGCGCTGGTCGCTTGCCACGGCGCTTGATCACGTCATCGCCTGGCATCAGGCCCATGCATCCGGCGAGGATATCCAAGCGCTGATGCGTGTGCAGATCGAGTCCTATTGCAGTGCGCCTGGTTTGATGCCGGCCACTCGCGAAGACGCACTTTGGGAATCCTATGTCCGTCACTGAATTGCGACCGGGCAGCATTCATGTTGCCCGCCTCCACAACGCACTCACCGGCATCGCCGAGCTGCGACCAGTCTTGATCACGGCTCCCCCCGATGCCCGCGCCGAAGTGCTGGGCGTTGCCGGCACCACGCAACTGGGTGAATGGCCAGAACCTGGCCACATCCTTATCGAGTCGACGATGCTCGAACGCGGCAGCCTGCCGCAGACCACGGTCTTCCCAGCCCACCATCAACGCCCATTTCCCGCATCGATGTTTTGCGGCTGGGTGGGGCAGCTTGCGCCCGCAGCACTCGAGCGTGCGCTGCGCGCCATCATCGCGCAGCAAGTGGATCAGTTTCAGGCTGCAGTGCGAACACCGGCCACCTTTACGCCTGGGCTCAGCGCGATCCCGCCCTCGGGCAAGGTGGTAGGTGCGGCCGAAATCAAAAACATGGTTGACGCCTCGCTTGATGGCTGGCTGACCACAGGTCGCTTCAACGACGCCTTCGAGGCACGGCTGGCCAAGTATCTCGGTGTGGCGCATCTCATCACAGTCAACTCCGGGTCATCGGCCAATCTGGTGGCCTTCTCCACGCTCACCAGCCCCCGGCTGGGAGAGCGCGCGATCAAGCCTGGCGACGAAGTGATCAGCGTGGCCGCAGGATTTCCCACCACGGTGAATCCGATCCTGCAATTTGGCGCCGTACCGGTGTTCGTCGATATCCACATCCCCACCTACAACATCGACAGTGAGGCACTCGAAGCCGCCATCAGCCCCAAAACCCGCGCCATCATGCTTGCCCACACCCTGGGCAATCCCTTCAATCTGGAAGCAGTCACTCGCATCGCGCGCAAACACGGCTTGTGGCTGATCGAAGACTGCTGCGACGCATTGGGCTCAACCTACCAAGGCCAGCGTGTGGGTACCTTCGGCGATATCGGCACCTTGAGCTTTTACCCCGCGCACCACATCACCATGGGCGAGGGCGGCGCTGTGTTTACCAACAACCCCGAGCTCAAGCGCATCGCCGAATCCTTCCGCGACTGGGGTCGCGACTGTTACTGCGCCCCCGGCCGTGACAATACCTGTGGCAAACGTTTTTGCTGGAAACTGGGCGAGCTGCCCGTGGGCTATGACCACAAGTATGTTTACAGCCATATCGGCTACAACCTCAAAATCACCGATATGCAAGCAGCATGTGGACTGGCACAACTCGACCGGCTGGAAGAGTTCATCGCGGCACGCAAAAGAAATTTTGCTTTCCTGAAAGACAGGCTGCGCAGTTGCGAGGAATTCCTGATCCTGCCGGACGCCACGCCCGGCAGCGATCCCTCCTGGTTTGGCTTTCCAGTCACACTGCGTGACACAGCCCCAGTGAGTCGCGTTGATCTTCTCGGGTATCTGGACCAGAACAAAATCGGCACCAGGCTGCTGTTTGCCGGCAACCTTACCCGACAACCCTCGATGATCGGTCGTCATTACAGAGTTGCTGGCTCGCTAGCCAATAGTGATGTGGTGATGAACAATACGTTTTGGTTGGGGGTGTATCCGGGGCTCAACGAACAATCGCTGGATTTCTTGGCCGAGAAGATGGAATCCTTCCTCGGTCTCAGCTTTTAAGGGAATGCACGACCATGGGATCGATACCACAAAAAGACCGGGATTTATTCGAAAACCTCTTCGTGCTGGAGCTTGCGAATAACCACCTGGGCAAGCTGGGTCGCGGCCTTAAAATTATTCGCGATCACGCGGCCATTGTTCGCTTCAATAACGTCAGGGCGGCGATCAAGCTCCAGTTCCGCGACGTGGATGAATTCATCCACGTCGAATTCAAAGGCAACACCGAGCACCGCTACATCAAAAAAACCGAGGCCACCCGGCTAAGCCGTGAAGATTTCGCCCGCATGGTCGAAGAAATTCGCTACTTGAGTTGCATCCCCATGGCCACGCCCTTTGATGAAGCCTCGGTCGATCTTTGTCTGGAATTCGACATGCCGATCATCAAGATCGCCAGTTCGGATGTGAATGATTGGGTGCTGATCGAAAAAATCGCCTCGACCCGCCGCCCCGTGATCGCCTCCACAGGCGGTGCCTCTGAAAAAGATTTGGACGACCTGGTGCGTTTTTTTGAAAGACGTAACATCCCGCTGGCTATCAACCACTGTGTCTCAATTTACCCCTCGGAAGACGGCGAGCTGGAGCTCGACCAGATCGATTACCTGAAAGCCCGCTATCCCAACCACGTCATCGGATTTTCTACCCACGAGTATCACGATTGGCACTCCTCCATGCTGATTTCATACGGCAAAGGTGTGCGCACCTGGGAGCGGCACGTCGACATCCATTACGAAGACATCCCGGTCTCACCCTACTGCTCGCTTCCGGTTCAGTGCGACGCATGGTTCAAGGCCTTTCATAAGGCAGTCGAGATGTGCGGCGGCCGAAGTCGGTCTCGCCGGATCATTTCGAAAAAGGAAACCGAATACCTCGATGCCCTGGTTCGCGGCGTCTATGCCAAACGGAATCTTGAACCCGGTTATGTGTTTTCCAAGGAGAATCTCGATAAGGATTTTTACCTCGCCGTTCCCCTGCGTAAGGGCCAGCTTTCCTGCCGCGAAGTGATGAATGGCGAAAAACTGATCGCTCCCATCAAGGCCGACGAACCGCTCAACATCAATCATATCGATGGCCCTTACAGCGAAAACGACAGCCTGAAACAATTCATCCTCAATCGCGGCCTCTGAATGAAACGGGTTTCCGAATACATTGCCGACTGGCTGGTGCGGCAAGGCATCGAACAGGTGTTCGCTGTCACGGGCGGCGGTGCCATGTTTCTGAATCAGGCCCTGGGCGCGCACAGTGGCCTGCGCAGCATGTTCATGCACCACGAACAAGCCTGCGCCATGGCCGCCGAAGGCTATGCCCGCATCAGCGGCAAACCTGCCGTGGTGATGCTGACCACGGGCCCTGGCGCTATCAATGCCCTCAATGGCGTGTTTGGTGCCTATACCGACTCTATTCCCATGATCGTGATTTCAGGTCAGGCCAAACGCGAAACTTGCCTCTCTTTCCACGACCTGCCCACACTTAGGCAACTGGGCGACCAGGAGGGCCCTACTATTGCCTTGGCTTCACCGGTGTGTAAATTTGCGGCGCTGGTGCGGAGCCCTGACGAGTTGCAACACTTGCTGCCCAAGGCCTACGCCGAAGCCACCGGCGGGCGCCCGGGCCCGGTGTGGCTGGATATTCCACTCGACATTCAATCGACCGTCGAAACGCTATCCATTCCCGACTTCGTACCGGCATCACACTCGCCGCCGCCCAATCTCGACAAGGATGTGGACGAGGTGCTGGCACGCTTGGCAGCGGCCCAACGCCCGCTCATTCTGGGCGGTACCGGCGTGCGGCTGGCAGGCGCCAAGGATCGCCTGCTGAAACTCATCGAACGGCTAGGCGTGCCCCTGGCCACCGCCTGGACACACGATCTGATCGACTCCGGGCACCCGCTGTTTGCCGGACGCCCTGGCACCATTGGCACGCGCGCGGGCAACTTCTGCCTGCAAAACACCGACTTCCTGCTGGTGCTGGGGTCCCGACTCAACATCCGGCAGACCAGCCACAATACCGCCGACTTTGCCAAAGGCGCCTGGGTGGCACAGGTGGATATAGACCCCGCCGAGCTCACCAAACCTACCCTGCAGCCCGATCTTGGCATCGCCTGCGACCTCAATGATTTTCTGGACGCACTTGAGGCGCGCTTGCCTGCCCAAGTGCTACCTGATTACACTCCTTGGATTCAGTGGTGTCAGTCCATCGGCCAGCGCTACGCCGCCATCAAGGAACACAGCCAGCAGGCCGGCGCACCGCTCAATCCTTACTGCATCGTCGATCGAATTTTTCGCACCCTGCGCGATGACGACATCATCGTCTGCGGCAATGCCTCGGCATGCATCTTGCCGTTCCAGGTCGGCCAGTTGCAGGCTGGCCAACGCTTATTCAGCAACTCGGGCTCGGCCTCCATGGGCTATGACCTGCCTGCGGCCATCGGCGCGGCAAGCGCGGCTGTCAATGCCAGACGCGTCATTTGTTTTGCCGGGGATGGTAGCCTCCAGATGAACATTCAAGAGCTACAAACCCTTAAGACCGCCGGCCTTGATGTCATCGTCATTGTGCTCAATAACAGCGGCTATCTGTCGATCTGGCAGACCCACGAAAATTTCTTCGGCCGTGTGATTGGTGCCACGCCCGCCTCAGGTATCGAATTCCCTGACTTCTGTGCTCTGGCCCAAGCTTACGGTTTGCGCGCCGCCACTATCCTTGATGAAAAAGATCTGCCCAGGCTCGATGTTTTGCTCAACACAGTCGGCCCACTGCTGATCGACATTCATGTCGACCCACGCCAAGAATTCTCGCCACGTATCAAATCCCGCGTCGATCACGAAGGCCGCTTCGTCACGCCCGGGCTTGATGACATGCACCCCTTTCTGGACCTTGAGACCATGAAAGCCATCCGGGAATCCGCCGCACAAGTGCGCGCGGTGGTGCGCCCAGGGCCCAGCACATGAGCAACGCCACCCGCTCGTGTCAGGTCTGTGCCCACCCAGAGGCAACAGCGGTGTACCACAACGCCATGGCCGCAATCGGCGGGTTTGACATGAGCTACACCGTCACACGCTGTTCCGTTTGCGGGTTTTTCTATGCCAACCCCTTGGCTGATGATGCCACTTTCGAGGGCTACTACAGCGCGCTCTCGAAATATGACGTAGCAAGCGAAGTCTCACCGTTGGATCGCGCACGCACCGATGCTGCGGTAAGGCTGTGTGAAGGTCGTGTGTCCAAAGAAGCCCGGGTTTTGGATCTAGGTTGCGGCTTCGGTGCTTTACTGGCGCGATTCGAAGCGGCCGGTTGGAACAGGCTTTTTGGAATTGATCCCGCACCCGCCTCAGCCAAAGTTGCCGAGAAACTGTTCGGCTTGAGCAACATTTACTGCGGTACACTAAAACAAGCGCATGCGCTGTTGCCCATGGCGTATGCCGATCTCGTGTGCATCATGGCGGTAATGGAACATCTGCCCAGCTTGCGGCAAGATATGAGTGAATTGCTTGGGCAACTCAAACCGGGCTGTCACATTTTGGTTGAGGTGCCGGCACTGGAACGATTCTCAGGCACGGCGGGCGAGCCTTTCGGCGAATTCTCGCTTGAGCACATTCAATATTTTTCCGCCCGCTCGCTGACCAATTTTTTCGGCTCGCTGGGGGCGGACCTGATCCACCTGGAATGGCTCGACCTTCCCGTGGGCGATGCCGACAGTCTGTTTGGCCTTTTTCAACTTAATGGCAGGCACCGGGACGATTTCCGCCTTCAGCCCGAAGCCCCGGATGTGATGGAAAGTTACATCCACGGATGCTCACAGCGCTTCAATAGCGCGCTGAACCGCGTTCCGACCGGACCGTTGATCATTTACGGGGCCGGCTCTCACACCAGCCGCTTGCTGCCCCGACTGGCCAGCAAGCCAGACACCACGGTGGTGGCCGTGGTTGACAAAAACCCCAACCTGGCCAACAAAACCATCGGCAATCAACGAATTCAGCCGCCGGCCTGCATCCAAACCATGCCCGAGATTCCGATTCTCGTCTCATCATTCCGCTTCCAGCAGGAAATCTCGCAAAGTCTCCACGCCCAATACCCCAACCCGCAGATTCTGCTGTATGACTAAACCATCGCCGGCGGGCCAGCCTGAATCCCCCCTCTTGCTGACCGGCGGCACCGGCTTCTTCGGCCGCGCGCTGCTGCGTCATTGGTCACGCCGGGCGCAATCTCACCAGCAAGTGCCCCAGGTCACGGTGCTCTCTCGCTCACCCGATGCATTTGGCATAGCGCACCCCGACTTGGCGCACGCCCCCTGGCTCAAGCTTGTGAGGGGCGACATTCTGGCGCCCGAGTCCCTGCCCAAGGGGCACCGCTTTAGCCATATCCTGCATGCTGCAGCCGACTCCACGCGGGGGCCGCAACTTTCCCCGTTGCAACGTTTCGACCAGATTCTCTCCGGCACGCGCTATCTTCTAGACTTCGCGCGCGAGTGCGGTGCCACGCGCTTTCTCTACATCAGCTCGGGCGCCATTTATGGGCCACAACCCTCGGATATCGAGCGCCTGCCCGAAGATTGGCCGGGCGCCAGTAATCCGCTGTCCCCAAACGATACCTATGGCAACGCCAAACGCGCCGCAGAAGCCCTGTGTGAGCTTTATCATCAGTCATATGGACTTGAGGTGGTGATCGCCCGCTGCTTTGCATTCATCGGCCCCGATTTGCCGCTGGATGTACATTTTGCGATCGGCAATTTCATTCGCGATGCCTTGTGGGGCGACGAAATCCGGGTCAATGGCGATGGCACTGCGATTCGCAGTTACCTGGATCAGGATGATCTGGCGCAGTGGCTGCTCACCCTGCTTGATGAAGGCCAGCCGGGCCGCGCGTATAACGTGGGCTCTGACCAGGCTATCCGGATTGCCGACCTGGCCACGCTGGTGCGCGATCTCCTGGCACCGGACAAGAAAGTACGCATCCTGAAAAAATCCGGCACCGCCAACACCCGAAATCTGTATGTGCCCAGCATCCAGCGCGTGCGCCAGGAGCTCGATCTGTCGCTAACCATCTCGTTGCCTGATGCCATTGGCATCACAGCGCAGATAGCGCTCACCAGGGGCGCGCCATGACCATACGCAACATTATTTTCGATCTGGACGGCACACTGATCGACAGCGCCCCGAGCATTCTTGAGAGCCTTGAAATCGCCTTGGCATCCGAAGGTCTTGCCCCACGGCAGAACGTGGGCGCGCATCTGATTGGCCCCCCGCTGCGTTCCACACTGGCTCGCCTGGCAGGCCCCTGCCCTCCAGAACAGCTCGATCGCCTGTGTGCAGCTTTCATGGCCCATTACGACCGGGCAGGCTATCGCGCCAGCAAGCCCTACCCGGGCGCCGGCGACCTGCTAAGCGAACTGGCCAAGCGGGGTTGTAAACTTTTCATCGCGACCAACAAACGCAGCAAGCCCACGCGCTTGATACTTGAGCATCTTGAATGGCATTGTCATTTCTCTGGCGTGTATTCATCCGACACCTTCAGTCAGCCCGCGCAAAGCAAGGCCGAGCTGCTGGCGCACGTGCTGGCAAAGCACGCTCTCGACAAGGCAAGCACGCTTTACGTGGGTGACCGCCGGGAAGACCTTGATGCTGCACACGCCAATTGCGTGCTTTTCTACGCTGCGCACTGGGGGTACAGCGATGACATGCCTGCGGAGTATGAGTGCAAATCGCCCACGTTAGAGCCGCCTCTCACCGCGCTGGGAGCAATGATCATCCCATTGATCCCGCCGTCACAAGCGCCAAACCTCACATAATAACCCCCCCTACTGCTACGTCCCCTCCAAGACCAAACATCAGGCCCATACCAACCTCGAGTCCTATCGTCATGGATAAAAATCTTCGCCACAAACCGAATCAGGCATAACTGACAAACCCGATAAAGGTATGGTTAGAAAATCCACTGAACTTTTTCACCTGAAACGCAAGGCCATCGGAAATGCTGGGGGCGACAGGGCTGCGATTAAGAAATCTTTAAGCGCTGACCTTCATGGTCTTCAGTGACCGTGGTTGCCTGACGTGAGATTGATTGCAGTCGAAGCAGACGAGGAAAACATTGCAGTGATCAAACAAAACCAGGGGATACCCTAGAGGATCACCAGACGCTCTGTCGCCTTGCTAGCCGTAGCGATATGGGATCAAAAGCCCGCTTTGGAACTTTCCGTCGAAGGTAATATGGGACCATCCAACCTAAGGATGGTGTTCAAAACCCCGGGCCATCCCCAATTGTGTGAAGTTGTAGATTTCGCGAAACTGCCGTCATGAAACAGACAGACCTTGGCCTTGACCTCTCCAACCGGCGCACGCGCAAGCA
>JBEAUN010000091.1:0-5508 GCA_041161415.1 Pseudomonadota bacterium
CGCGGTTTTGATGATGAGCTGGCGGTGCTGTCGGGCAACACCGCCACCGCACTGCTTACCGAAAAACTGGTGTCAGAACTGGGCAACAACCCGGCGGTATGGCTGCCGGAATTTCATCGGCTTCGAAAAGGAGAATTGGCGTGAAGGTTTCAAAGACACTTGCCTGCGCGGCCGCCATGTCAATGTGGATGATCGTTGCCGACGCCTCCGCCCAGGCAGGCATCCCGGTATTTGATTCGGGCAGTCTGGCGCAAGCGATAAAGCAGTTCCAGCAGATGCAGCAGCAATTCCAGCAGATGCAGCAGCAATACAACAGCATGAATGGATCACGTGGCATGGCAAGCCTGGTGAACAACCCTGCGCTGCGGCAGTACCTGCCGGCGGATTACCAGACCATCCTCAACGGCGGTTACGGCAATTCCGGTGCGATACGGCAGGCATCAAAAATTTACGGTATTGAGAACACCACGATTGGCCGCAATACCGACACCGCGCGGGCTTTCGAGGCCTCGGCCAATCAGGCGGCAATCAATCGCGCCACGGCCGAGGAGGGCTACCGCCAGGCCAGCCAGCGTTTTGCCAGCATCCAGGTGTTGCTGGACAAGGTGAATCAGGCCCCAGACGCGAAGGACATTGCCGACCTTCAAGCCCGCATTCAGGCCGAGCAAGTCATGTTACAGAACGAAAGCATCAAGCTGCAGATGCTCGCGCAACTGCAGCAAGCACAGCGTGATCTGGCCGCTCAGCAGGCGGCGGAGATTGGGATGAAGTCTAGTCGGGGGCCAATGCCGAAAGGCTGGTAGTTGTAAGAAACGCGGTAACACGTAGAAGAAGAAAAGAGTGACTCGATGAAAACCATTTTCGCTATTGCCATCCTTGTTTCCCTTACAGCCTGCGACGATGGAGTTCCTGAGGTGGAAGATCCTCAAAACATCGTCATAAATGGCCAGAAAATGAGCTCAGTAGCTTTCCTAGAGAAATACTGTATCGGAAAAACAAATAACGAAACCTGCGCAAAAGTGTCTTACTACGCACGCAAGAACGCCACTCGGGGCCCCATGCCGAAAGGCTGGTAATCAATGGATTCCGCATTCCATTTCTACGAGCGCATCTTCACCGAAGTCAGTGACTCGCTGGCAACCTACGTCAGTGACACCGCGGCCAATGTAATTGCTGCTATCACACCAGTGACGACGACCCTGCTCACCATTTACGTGATGCTGTGGGGCTGGTCGATGATGCGCGGGCTGATTTCAGAGCCCGTCATGGACGGCGCGAATCGTATCGTTAGGTTGTCCCTCATCACTGCCGTTGCGCTCAATCTGGGCATCTACAACGCCTACCTTGGCGATCTGTTGTGGAACTCACCAGATGCGCTCGCGAGCGCCATTGCTTCAGGCAATTCGAACAGCCTGAGCAACGCGCAGTTTCTTGATGAGCTGATGTCGAAAATGTACGACTTGGGCGATGCATACTGGAAAACCGCATTTGGCAAAAATCCCTCATCCCCAATTCCGGACATCGGGATGCTCGTCATGGCGTGTGCGGTTTGGGGCGCCGGCGTTCTGGCGACTGCCTACGGTGCATTCCTGCTTGCCCTCTCCAAAATCGCCCTCGCGGTGCTGCTTGGAGTAGGCCCGCTATTCGTCCTGATGACACTTTTCGAGCCCACCAAACGCTTCTTCGAAGCTTGGATCGGCCAGACGCTGAATTACGTGTTTATGGTCATGCTGACCGCCGCCGCCATCAAGCTGATGATGTCTGTCATGGCCAAATATCTGGATGCCGCCTCCGGAGCCGGCGTTCTGGCAGAGCCAAACACAAATCAAGCCTTTCCCGCCATCGCCCTCGCCATCATGAGCTTCCTGGTCCTGATGCAAATCCCCTCAATCGCCTCCGCCCTAGGCGGAGGCGTAGCCGTCAGCACCATGGGCGCCGTGCGCTGGGGACTGAACAAAGCGGGCGGAACCACCGGACGAGTATTGAACGGAGCCCGTCCCACCAGCCTGGTTCGCAACTTCAACAAGGTGAGAGACGGTTACAACGCCGAGAAAGCATCCACCAAGACAATCGCTCGTGGCGTAGCCAGCGTCCCCCAAGCAGTGTATCGGGGCGTCACCGGAAAACGCTAACTCACACCCCGAAATATATATTTTTGACATAACGAAATATGTTATTTTGACGAAATCGCAACTCCTCCCCCTCTAGAAGCTCCATGCATCGTTTAGCCGTTTTTCTGATGATCTGCCTGCTGGCCGCCTGCTCCGGCACCCCTCCCAGGCCCGCCGGTGTGAGTGGTGACTACCGCCCCATCAACCCACCGCAGGCCTCGCGCCCGGCCCAAGCCATTCCTCAAGTATTCGACTTCTTCTATGAGGGCGACATCCAGGGTGCTCTGGAGGCCCTGAGCACTATCCAGCCACAGGTCACTGTCACCCCCGCTATTGGTCGGCCAGTGCCGGTCAAGGTACGAATCAACCTGCGCGAGACCAATCTGGAGACCGCGCTTCGCGCCATTGGCGACCAAGGCGGACGCATAGCAGACGTGGTTTGGTACTCGCCCACCGAACAGATCGAACACCGCGTGTTCATACGCTACCGCGGACCTGAACCCAAACCCACCAGCAATCCCGTTACACGATAACGCGCAGCCATGAAAACCGCCGTCGCCAAAAAAGACTTCGACCTTTACTTGCAGGAAGCTCGCTCCTGGGAAACCGACAAGATCGAGGAAATAGAGCGCTCCAGAAAAATGGCGTGGCGCGTCGCCATTGCCTCCGGTGGCATCGCCTTTGTGTCGGTACTGGCCTTGGCGGCACTCACCCCGCTCAAGCAGGTCGAACCCTTCGTCATTCGTGTCGACAATTCGAGCGGAATCGTCGATGTGGTGGCGCCGCTCAAGGATGGCAAACAGAACTACGACGAAGCCATCAACAAATACTTCACGCAGTGGTACGTGCGTTACCGCGAGGGCTACTCCAAGGAACTGGCCGAGGACTACTACACCACGGTCGGTCTGATGTCCGCTCCACAGGAACAGCAAAAGTATTACGAGTGGTTCAACCCAAAGAACCCGCAGTCACCGCTCAACCTCTACAGCAACTACGCCAAGGTCAAGATCCACATCAAGGGCACCTCCTTCATCAAGCCCACGGTGGCCCTGGTGCGCTACACGAAGGAAGTGGAGCGGGGCGGCGACAAACCGCAGCTGACCCACTGGGCCGCTACGATCAATTTCGCTTATTCCGGTGCGCCGATGTCGGAGAAAGATCGCGCCATCAACCCGCTGGGCTTCCAGGTCATTGAGTACCGCAACGATCCGGATGCGCTTCCACCTGACGCCACCGCTCCGGAAAAACCCATGACCGCGCCGGCCACGCCAACCGGCCCGACCGTCTTCCCCATGACCGCAACGCCCAGCGTTCCGGCCATCCAGCACTGAGCCTGCCATGAGACGACTGCTCCTGCTTTCCCTGTTGTTGCCAGCCGTGGCGCTGGCCGAACTGGTACCGCAGCGCGGTGATTACGACCCGCGGGTGCGGATCGTCGATTACAACCCGCTCAACGTGGTGCGACTGGCGACTTTTTACGGGGTCTCCACCCACGTCCAGTTCGCCGATGGTGAAGTCATCCGCGATGTGGCCGTCGGGGACGATCAGGCCTGGAAAATCGTGCCGCGCGGCAATCATCTTTTCATCAAGCCACAGGCGCGCAAGGCGGACACCAACGTGACCGTCATCACCGACAAGAGAACCTACCAGTTCGCACTGGTGGTACATCAGCGCGCCCTGAGCGATCCGACCGCATGGGCTGATCCCAACCTGATTTTTTCGCTCAAGTTCAACTACCCCGATGAGGAGTCGGCCAAACAGGCGGCCACGGCCAATCGCGCGGCGGTGAAATCGAGACTCGATGCCGTCGGCATGCGCCCGGCGGAGACCCGCCCGGCGCGTCCCAATTTCGATTACTGGGTTGCGGGGTCAGACGAGATCACCCCCACGGCGGCCCATGACGATGGCCGCTTCATCTTCCTCACCTTCAGCAACAACCGCGACATGCCAGCTGTGTATGCAATGGACAAAGATGGCAACGAATCTTTGATCAACACCCATGTGGTCAATGGCAACACCATCGTGGTGCAGCGAGTCGTAAAGCAGCTGGTATTGAGGAAGGGCACCGCCGTGGCATCGATCTGGAACAAATCATTCGACATGAATGGCGGCACGGATAACACCACCGGCACGGTGTCGCCCGAGGTTGAACGCGTCATCAAGGGGAGCAGCAAGTGAGTTTTCTGGAAAGAATCAAAGGCGCGCGTCCCACCCCCGCGCACACCCCGACCGCTGCAGAAGAAGCCGAAAACGAGGGGCTGCCTTCCGTAAATCGCCGGCGCGGGAGCAACACGCTGGTGACTGCCATTGGCTTTATTTTCATTCTCGGTGCAGCTGCCGCACTACTGGTCACGGCCAATGCCGAGCCACCCGCCCCCAAGAAGAAAACCGCCACGCCGGAAACGCGGATTGCCAACAATCTGCCACCCTTGGCCGTACCGCCCGCCCCGGCACCGATTGCCGTGACCGCCACGGCGCCAGCCGCCGGAGCGAACACGGCACCCGCCGCCATGCCACCGGCGGCCCCGGCCATCGGGCCGGATGGCCGACCGATTCCTGACTGGACGGAACGCAAACTGGGGGGCAATTTGCTGGTCAACGGGCCGGGGCAGGGCGCCGCCTTCGCCGCTTCCGGCATGCCGGCCAGTGCGGGTGAAGCCATGCCGGGCGGCAGCTTTCCCGGTGGGGCAGGGCGCGGCAACGAGCTATCCGCACGACTCGAACCCACCCCGACCGCCGGGGTATCGGCCGCCCTGCTGCCGGATCGCAATTTCCTCATCACCAAAGGCACCACCCTGGATTGCGCTCTCGAAACCGCGCTCGACAGCTCCCTGCCCGGGATGACGACCTGCCGCCTCACGCGCGACGTATATTCCGACGACGGAAAAGTACTGCTGCTGGATCGTGGCTCGCAGCTGGTCGGTGAATATCAGGGCGGCGTCAAACAGGGCCAGACACGGCTGTTTGTGCTGTGGACCCGCGTCAAGACCCCCAATGGCGTGGTGGTGGCGCTCAACTCGCCTGGCACCGATGCACTGGGGCGTTCCGGGCTGGAAGGCTGGGTGGATAACCGCTTCATGGAGCGTTTCGGCGCGGCCATTCTGATGAGCCTGATCAAGGATTCAGTGGCCGCCGTTGCCGCCAACCGCACCAACACCGGCGCTGCCTACATCTACGGCGGGGCCGCCGCCGGCGGCGAGAAAGTCGTCGAAAAAATTCTCGACTCCACGGTCAATATTCCCCCCGTCATCGTCAAGAACCAGGGGGATCACATTCAGGTCATGGTCGCCCGCGATCTGGATTTTTCCGGGGTGTATGGCTTGCGGGTCAAACAGTGAGTGCCACGCCAAAGGCACTGGAAGAGGATCGCCCGTCAGCCGAAATGCTGGCGGAGTAC
>JBEAUN010000100.1:0-3699 GCA_041161415.1 Pseudomonadota bacterium
GAATGAAGCCTACCGCACCCTCAAAAGCCCGGTGCCGCGGGCTTTGTATTTGCTGAATCTCAAAGGCATCGAAGCGGGCGCGGAAGCGCACACCAGCTTGTCCAGCGAATTCCTGATGGAACAAATGGAATGGCGCGAGGCGGTAATGGAAGCGCGTGCCGGCGATGATCTTGAAGAACTCGAAAAGCTTCTCGCACGCGTGCGCGGCGAGAAGCAAAAGCAGGTGGATGAAATCGCCGCTTTGATCGACGACCAGGCCGACTACCCCGCAGCGGCAAGCGCCTGCCGGCGCTTGATGTTCATTGAAAAACTCGGCAGCGACATCCTCGATGCCATTGATTCTCTCCACTGACCATGGCCCTCCTGCAAATTTCCGAGCCGGGTGAATCCCCCGCGCCGCATCAGCGTCGCCTTGCGGTGGGCATTGATCTGGGTACCACCAATTCACTGGTGGCCACTGTGCGCCATAGTCTCTCGGTGTGTCTGCCCGATGAAGCCGGACGTGAGCTTTTGCCCTCCGTGGTGCGCTACGCCGAGGGCTGCGTTGAGGTGGGGTGTGACGCGCTAGCACACCAAAGCACTGACCCGCGCAACACCATTGTGTCAGTCAAGCGCTTCATGGGCCGCGGCTTGAAAGATGTCGCCCATGTGGAATCCATGCCCTATGACTTTGTCGAAGCCGAGGGCATGGTGCGCATCAAGACCGCCGCCGGGGTGAAATCGCCGGTGGAAATCTCCGCCGAGATTTTGAAGACGCTACTCGATCGGGCGCTGCGTTCATTGGGCGGCGAGACAGCCGGCGAATTCGCCGGTGCGGTGATCACGGTGCCGGCTTATTTTGACGATGCCCAGCGACAAGCCACGAAAGACGCGGCCAAGCTCGCGGGCATCCCGGTCTTGCGGCTCTTGAATGAGCCCACCGCCGCAGCGATTGCCTATGGCCTGGATGAAGGCGTGGAAGGCATCTACGCGGTCTATGACTTAGGCGGTGGCACCTTTGATTTTTCGATTCTGAAGCTCTCGCGCGGGGTGTTTGAAGTGCTGGCCACCAGCGGCGATGCCGCGCTGGGCGGAGATGACTTTGATCATCGCCTCTTTTGCTGGGCGCTGGAAAAAGCCGCGGTGAGCCCGCCCTCGGCGGAAGATGCTCGCCGCTTGCTGCAAACCGCGCGCGAGGTCAAAGAGCGCCTCACCACCGAGGCCGCCACCCGCTTTGCGGTCACTCTGGGCAGCGGTGAAGCGATCGATCTGCCGCTCACCCGCGATGAGTTTTTCGAAATGACCGCGCCGCTGGTTAAAAAAACCTTGGGGCCGGTGCGTCGGGCGCTGCGCGATGCCGAGCTTTCCATCGAGGACATCCAGGGTGTGGTGATGGTCGGCGGGGCAACGCGTATGCCTCATGTGCAGGCCGCGGTGGGCGAATATTTCAACCAAACTCCGCTGAATAATCTCGACCCCGACAAGGTCGTCGCCCTGGGCGCGGCAATGCAGGCCAATGTGCTGGCGGGCAATCGCGCTGCGGATGCCGATTGGCTGCTGCTGGATGTGATTCCCTTGTCATTAGGCTTGGAAACGATGGGCGGTCTGGTTGAAAAAATCATCCCGCGCAATGCCACCATCCCCACCGCCAAGGCGCAGGAATTCACCACCTTCAAAGACGGCCAGACCGCGATGGCGCTGCATGTGGTGCAAGGCGAGCGTGAGCTGGTGCAAGATTGTCGCTCGCTCGCCCGCTTTGAGCTGCGCGGCATCCCGCCGATGGTGGCGGGGGCGGCGCGGATTCGTGTCAGCTTTCAGGTGGATGCCGATGGGCTCATGTCTGTCTTCGCCCGCGAAATGGGCAGCGGCGTGGAAGCCTCTGTGATCGTCAAGCCCTCCTATGGGCTCGCTGATGATGAGATTGCCCAGATGCTGCGTGATTCCTTCGATCACGCCAGTGAGGACGCCAAGGCCCGCGCCCTGCGCGAGCAGCAGGTAGAGGCCCTGCGCGCCATCGAGGCGGTCGAGGCGGCGCTCAAGACCGATTCGGCGTTGCTCGGCGCGGATGAAAAATCCGCGATCATGCGACACATCGAAACGCTTAATAATCTGCGCCACGGCGCGGATCATCGCGCCATCAAAGACGCCATCGATGATCTGCAACACGCCACCGAAGCCTTTGCCGCCGCCCGCATGGATAAAAGCATCCGCGCCGCACTGACCGGGCGCACCATCGACCAACTTGAGGGCTAAGCCATGACCCAACTCATCATCCTGCCCCATGTGGAGCTCTGCCCGGAGGGCACGGTGCTGGAAGCCGCCCCTGGCACCAGCATCCTTGATGCGCTGCTAGACAACGACATCGAAATCGAACATGCTTGTGAAAAATCCTGTGCTTGCACCACGTGTCATGTGGTGATTCGCGAAGGCTTTGCCTCGCTCGATGAAGCGAGCGAAACCGAGGAAGACCTCCTCGACAAAGCCTGGGGCCTTGAGCCCACTTCGCGGCTGTCGTGCCAAGCCAGGGTGGCTGCTGTACCGCTCGTTGTGGAAATACCTCGTTACACCATCAACATGGCTAAAGAGGGGTCTCGCAAATGAAATGGACTGACAGTCTGGAAATCGCACTGGCGCTCATTGAATCCCGCCCGCATGTGAATCCCGAGCGTCTCAATTTTGTCGATTTGATGCACTATGTCATCCAGCTGCCGGGGTTTTCCGACGACCCGGAGCGTTGCGGCGAGCGTGTGCTCGAAGCCATTCAGCAGGCCTGGATTAACGAGCTGCACTGAGTTTAATCACCCGGCTTCGCTTCCCTCAGAAGGCTGCGGCACGGTTTGATTAAGAATTATTCTTGCGGCATATCGAAACGATATCCCGCGCCATACACCGAGGCCAGCAGGGTGGGCTCGGCACCCACAGCTTCCATCTTTCGCCGCAGATTTTTGATGTGGCTGTCGATCGCGCGCTCACTGGTGTCGGTGAAATCATCATGCAGGCAATCGAGCAGTTGGCCGCGTGAAAAGACTCGGCCCGGTTTCCCGAGCAAGGTGCGCAACAGCCGAAATTCGATCGGCGTGAGCGCGAGCATCTGGCGATTGAAATGGATGCGTTGCGAGGCGTCATCGATCGCCCAGCCTTGGGTGGGCAGATTGCCTGCCATGCGGCCTTCGCTGCGGCGGATGAGGGCGCGCAGCCGGGCGATCACTTCGCGCGGCGAAAAAGGCTTGCAGACATAATCATCCGCGCCGATCTCAAGCCCTAGCAGGCGATCGACTTCTTCCACCCGCGCGGTGATCATGATGATCGGTACATCGGATTTCTTGCGCACCACACGGCAGACTTCCAGGCCATCCAAGCCCGGCAGCATCAGATCGAGCAGCACGGCGGCAGGGGGCGCGGCCTCGATGCGCCGCACCGCCTCGATGCCGTTGGCCACCCTGCTCGCGGCATAGCCGTTGGCTTCGAGATAGTCGCACAGCATGCGTGCGATTTTTTCGTCATCCTCCACCACCAGCACGCAGCGCTTTTCTTCGCTCATCGAATTCTCCGAGTTATCGGGGCGCGGTTAACGGCAAGGTCACTTCAATGGCGAGTCCGCCCAGATCGGCATGTCGGGCCCGCACGCTGCCGCCATGGGCGCGGGCGATCGACTCGACAATCGCCAACCCCAGCCCGCTGCCACCGCGAAGGCGACTGCGCGAGGGGTCGGCGCGGTAG